>DATKMQ010000072.1 GCA_035541755.1 Syntrophorhabdaceae bacterium | reverse complement strand
AGACATGCGTTTACCGCCTGACCTTCGACGAGCACCGTGCAGGCCCCGCACTCTCCCTCGCCGCAGCCTTCCTTAGCCCCCGTGAGACTCAGGTCTTCCCGTAGCACGTCGAGTAGCGTGGCCGATGGCTTGACCCGGAGCCTATATTCTTTGCTGTTAACTTTCATATCTATTTCTTTCATCCCGTCCTCCCTATGGGTTGAACACTTGATTAAGTGCCCTTTTCGTCATGGCATAGACCATATCGCAACGGTATTCCAGTGACGCCCTGTGATCGTCTATGGGGCTACACTGTGTAATCGCGTTTCGTGCAGCCTCGTCAATGAGCTCACGGGTGATCTTCTTGTCCCGGAGCATATCTTCCGCAACAGGCGCCCTGACCGGTGTCGGCGCAACCGCTCCAAGGGCAATCTTCACGTCTTTACAGATGCCGCCCTCAGACACTCCGGCAACGGCGACACCCACGATCGCAAGGTCCATTGAATGACGTGGCGAAAGTTTCAGGTACACGCCACGGCTTTGATCCACGGGTTTTGGCACGTCTATCTCGGTGACCATTTCATCGGGACTGAGAGCTGTTTTACGGGGACCGAGAAAAAAGCGGTCCATAGGTACCGTCCTTTCCCCCGCAGCTCCTTTGATTTTGACGATAGCACCGAGCACCATGAGCGACGGGGCGCTGTCCGCAGACGGAACGGCGCTGCAGATATTGCCGGCAAAAGTACCCCGGTTACGCACCTGGGGGGAGGCCATGCTGAGCGCTGCCTCTACAAGGAGCGGGTAATGCTCACCCACAACGGGTGATCGGGCGAGCGCGCTCACTGTTGCCAGTGACCCTATTTTCAAACCCGTCCGAGGGCTGTACGAAATAATGTCGAGTTTGGGAATGCCCTTGAGGTCAATCACGAATTGAGGGACGGCGATCTCCCTTCTCTTAAGCTGTACGATAAGATCGGTACCGCCGGCCAGAAGCTTGGCCGTGTCTTTATACTCCGCGAGTGCCTTTAAGGCCTCCCGGATTGTCTTCGGCGCAAGATAATTGAATCGTGGTAATCTCCGGTAAAATAGGGCAGCCATGATCGACTCCTTTTATGAATATTGTGAGTCAAAAAATATATACACGTCTGTATAGTTTCATGGAAACAACTATAAAAAATCTTTACACAGTTGTCAAGTAATTTTGGCTGATAAATAAAGCTTTTATAAGATACGAGCCCTTGATTTTCGGACCAAAAAATGTTGACAAATAGCCGGGTGATTGCTATACAATACCATGCTTGAACGGTTCGAGCGCCGTAAACAGTCGCTGTCAGGGCGGGGCCATGCCAGTCAGTAAGCGAGAAAGGGCGTCCCATAAAAAAAGGGACAAAATAATGCAGGCCACCATCCGGCTCCTGCTCAAGAAGGGCGGTGCGGTCTTCGCCTCAACAACGGACATTTGCCGAGCGGCGGGTCTCACCCGGCCCACCCTGTACCACTATTTCGGTAGCAAACGAAACCTCCTTCTGTCGGTACACATGGAGGCCATCGGCAGGGATTTAAAGCCTTATATGGCAGAAGCCCTCACCATGGGCGATCCCCTCGAACGCCTGAAGTTCATGGTGGGCGCCTACGCGAGGGACATCTGCCTCCATCCCGAGCTCAAGATCCTCATCCATGATACCCTTACCATGAAAGACAGATATTTTCGTGAAGTCCGGGGCGAATGGAAAAAACACTATATCCTGCTCCGTGACACCATCATCGAGCTTCAATCAAAGGGGACGGTAAATAACGGGATCAAACCATCCTGGGCCGCTCTCTTCGTTCTCGGCATGCTCACCTGGGTTACGTACTGGTTCGACTATGACCGGAAAGACAAGATCGACGAGATTGCTGAGCTCGCCCAGGAGTTCGTGCTGCACGGGCTCGGCGTGAAGGGATAATCTTGCCCGTTTTGCGGGTCGGATATCACGCTTACAGGCATTTAGTAATTTCGCGAATATCCTTCACATCTTCGAGATGCAAGATGAGGTCTGTGACTCTATGCAGGTCTTTTTCCGAAATCCTTTTTGCCGTATGTGTGGCGCAATCCATGAATTTTGCGACAAGCATCTCATCACTTATGGGATGCTCGGGGTGCCCGTAAGGAAACTCAACCGCTTTTGAGAATACCCCGTCCCTCGTTTTCATCTGCACGAAACCTTTGGTCGCATCCTTTCGAGTCAGCCTGTCGTTCAGTTCGTAGGTGACCTTGTGTGCGGCTGCGAGCACGTCCTTGTTTTCAAATGCCTGCGCGGTGAAATGGTCGAGATTCACTTTGCCGTGCGTTAAAGCCGTGGCTACTACGAAGGGTATGCTAAATTTGGCGTCAATAGCCGTTACCGGGTGTCGTTTGCGGTCGGAAGGCTCGCAGAGCACCTTGTTCACCGGACCCACCACAACCTTGATTTCTTCAACATCGGCCGCGTTCACATGGTGAGTCTTGAGGAGCTCGAGAAGCCCATCTATATATGAATGCGTAAACCTGCAGCTTGGCCACGGTTTAAAGCTCACCCGGGCACCCTCAAAAGTCTTCCCCAGACCGTTCGTGAGTTTGAGCCTATCGTAGTTACCTTTTGCGTACATGTTGAAGAACCCTGCTTTGCCCTCGAAGGGCTCCTTGAATCCGGTAATCCCCCTCTTGGCGAGTAGCGCCGAGATGAGACCGGCCTTGGCCGAAAAAGCGTCCCGTATCCCTCTGATAACCGAATCGGGGTTGTATGCGAGCTCCGCGCTCCCCGTCGCCTGACACAGGGCCAGGGAAAAGGCATCGAGGATCTGACCCGGGTTCAGGGCGATGAGCTTACTCGCGGCCGCCGCCCCTCCGAAGGCAGCAAGAACCGGCGGCGTATACCAGCCGTACTGGAGAAGGTCCTCGTTCAAGGCGAGGCCGAGCCTGCATGATACGTCGTTCCCCACTGCCACCGCCGCGATCAACTCCCTGCCGCTCACATTCCCCAAGGATTCGGCAAGGGCCAAGGCCACAGGCACCGTGGTGGCGCTGGGGTGGACCAGGGCCTCATCATGAGAATCCTCGAAATCGAGTGCGTGGGTCATTGAACCATTGGCAAAAACCGCCATGGACAAGGGTGCCTTCACGCCGAAACCAACGATGGTGCTCTGCTTCTTTCCGCCCTCGGAAAGAGCCATATTTACAAATTCCTTGCAGCCTTCTCCCAGCGTGCCGGCGGCAAGCATCACGCCTATGGTGTCAAGCACGCTATTCTTGGAGACATGCACCACGGCATCGTCCAGATCTTCATAACGAATCTGTGCTGTGTGCTCCGCCAGCGCTTGCGATTCTCTCATGCCCTGACCTCCTGGTTCACGGTTATTTCTATAATAGGCCAATTCTCGTGTCAAGTTTAATCGTTGTCGTGATGTGAGTTCACCGCACCGAGCGAAGAGCGACCAGCTTTTTCCGAAACTGGCACCCCTGTGAAGATCGGTTTGGATAATAAGACCGAAGAGTCGTAAAACGCTATCGGATGGGTTGAGAACCGGAACCCAATTATCCTCTGCGAAGTGCGAGTCAATTCAATACTTAGCGACTGCTACCGAAAATTCCGGCTCCTACTGGAAATTCCGGTGTGAAGTGGCCGACGGCTTGGAGTTAAAAGATGGATATACGATGGGCTTACCCGTCTTACTAACCCGAAACCGGGGTTACATCCTGAGAATAGGTTTGCCGGGCACCCACGCGTTGATAATGAGTTAAAGAGCAACCAATTAACACAGTGGGTGGTAAATATTGAAGGGCATAAGACGCGGCAGAACGCGTATAGACGCTTTCCCGGTACCAAGCCGTCGGCCGGACACCATACCCCACAGTTCAAGCACCATCGCCTTCAGTGGCGCGAACTCAGGAAAATTCGATCAGGAAAAGATACGAACAGCGCGTCCCGCGAGCATCAAGAACATCCTCGGAAACACGCCCATATGGATGAGCGCAAAGACACACACCAGCATAACAAATCCATACTGAGGGCCGACGTTGATTTGGCCAAGCTCGCGCACAGGCTCCTTGAAGTACATGTACATCATGACCCTGAGGTAGTAGTACACGGCCACCACGCTGTTTAAGACGCCGATGACGGCAAGCCAGTAATACCCGGCCTTTACCGCAGCGCTGAACACATAGAACTTACCGGCGAATCCGGCAAGCGGCGGTATGCCCGCAAGGGACAAAAGGAAGATGCTCATGCAGAGCGCGATGAAGGGATGGCGGGCGCCAAGACCTGCGTAACTGTCGATGTCGGTATTCTCCTCACCTTTTTTTCCGAGGGCAATCACCGCGGTGAAAGCCCCGATGTTCATGAAGGCATAGACGAGGAGATAGAAGAGCACACTTGAGATAAGCTCTCTGTCGCCGGTGATGAAGGCAACGAGGATATATCCTGCATGTGCGATGCTTGAATATGCGAGCATACGCTTGATATCGTGCTGGACGAGGGCCGTAATGTTCCCCACGCTCATAGTCAAGACGGCGATAATCCAGATGATGTTGGTCCACCCCACGGCACCGAAGGGAAGCAGCGCCGTATAAAAGACGCGAACGAGCGCGCCGAATGCGGCCGCCTTCACTCCCGTCGCCATGTAGGCGGTGATCGACGTAGGGGCTCCTTCATACACATCCGGTGTCCACATGTGGAAAGGAACCGAAGCGATCTTGAAACCGAAACCGACAATAAGGAGGCCCATGCCGATAATGAACATCTGGGGTGCGAAGGGTTGGTGCATGAGAAAGTACTCTTTGAGCTCGACCACATCGATGATCCCCGTTGAGCCATATATGAGAGCCATTCCATAAAGGAGAAAACTTGTGGCGAACGCGCCCAAAAGAAAGTATTTGAGCGACGATTCGACCGATTTCAGATTGCTCCTGAGCAGGGCGCAGAGGATATAGATCGCAATGGACATTGCCTCAAGACCTATGAAGATGGTAATGAAGTTGTGGGAAGAGACCATGATCATCATCCCGAGCACACCGAACATGAGCAGGGCGTAATATTCTCCCGATCCGATCCTCTCGTCTCTTGCGTATCGCAGGGATATGATAGTTATGAGAATGAGAATGATGAGGAAGGTAGCTTTGAAGAAGGCGCCGTAGTTATCCACTGTGTAAAGTCTGTTAAACAGATCGAAGTTCGTCCCTTTAACACAGAAGAGGCAGGCAAGCGTGGAAACCGAACCTATAAGGCTCACTATGCCGGAGGCGCGGGACGCGGCCGGGCCTTTTCCGAACGCGCCGATGAGAAGCAAGAGAAGCGCCCAGCCGGTAAGCAGGACTTCAGGGAGTATCCATTTGAACTCTGTCACGGGAATAGCCACGTCGATCAACCGGCACCTCTAATTTTTCAAATTCTGTACGGTAGTCTTTCCCATTGCAGACGCGTCAGGGACCTGACCTACCGTCCTGTACTGCGCGTTTCTCGCCTTCACAAAAGAAAGGTATTGCGCCACGCTCGTATCCATCTTGCTGAAGAACATCTTGGGGTAGACACCCATGAGGATAATAAAAAAGACCATAGTCACGAGTATCAACACCTCACGCTTTCCCAGGTCCTTGAGTTTCCTGTTCTCTTCTTTGGTAACAACCCCGAACATGACCCGCTGGAACATCCAGAGCATGTATGCTGCGCCCAATATGACGCCCGTGGTGGCCAGTACACCGTACCACATGTTACTCTTGAAGGCGCCGAGCAGTATGAGAAATTCTCCCACGAAGCCGTTGGTACCCGGCAGCGCAATGGAAGAGAGAGTGATGATCATGAAGAAGGTCGCGAACACCGGCATCACCCTGGCGAGGCCACCGAAATCTGCGATCATCCGCGTGTGCCTCCTCTCGTAGATCATGCCTACGACGAGGAAGAGCCCACCCGTGCTTATGCCGTGGTTGAGCATTTGATAGATGCTTCCCTCAGCGCCCTGCATGTTAAAGGCAAACATACCGAGCATCACGTAGCCGAGATGGCTCACGCTGGAGAAGGCGATGAGCCTCTTGAGATCCGGCTGCATCATGCTCACAAGAGCACCATAAATGATGCCGATCACGGCAAGCGTCGAGATGAGGGGGATCGCGTCGTACGCCGCAGCCGGGAAAAGCGGGATGGCGAATCGGAGAAAACCGTAGGTGCCCATTTTGAGGAGCACGCCGGCCAGGATCACACTGCCAGCCGTGGGGGCCTCCGTATGCGCATCCGGCAGCCACGTGTGAAGGGGAAACATGGGGACTTTGATGGCGAATGAAAGGGCAAAGGCACCGAAGAACCAATACTGCTTGACAACGGGAATGCTTGCCTGGTAGAGATCGAGCACGTTGAAGGTGTAGACGCCCGTGGCCCTGTAATTGAGGAAGTAGAGGGCAATGATGGCGATGAGCATGAGCACGCTACCCGCCATGGTAAAGAGGAAAAATTTGATGGCGGCGTAAATTCTTCTCGGGCCGCCCCAGATACCGATCAGGAGGTACATGGGGATAAGCATGAGCTCCCAGAAAATGTAAAAAAGCACCAGATCGAGCGCGCAGAGTGTACCGATCATGGCCGTTTCAAGAAAGAGGAACGTAATGTAGTATTCCTTGACCCTTACTTCGATGGCCTTCCATGAGCACAGCACGCAGATAACCGTGAGAAAGGTGGTGAGCAGGATGAGAAGCAGACTGATCCCATCGATGCCCACGAAGTAGCTAATCCCCCATTCGGGGAACCAGGGCACCTTTTCCACGAATTGCATGCCTTTGGCCCGATCGTCAAAGAAGAAGAAAAGGGGCAGGGAGACCCCGAACTCAACAATTGATAAGACAAGCGTGAACACTTTGATGAAGAGGGGCTTATTCCGGTCAGCAAAAAGCAGAATGACCGCGCCAAGGAGGGGAAAGAATATGAGAAACGTGAGTATGGGAACTGACATTACGGTCATGGCCGCACCTTCATGAGAGTATTCTCGAAATGAGGTAGCCGATAACGACGATAGCGCCCAGGATCATAGCAAAGGCGTAGCCCTGGACAAGGCCATTCTGGACCCGTCGGATGAGCCCACCCAAGGCGGACATAAGGGATGCGACGCCGTTGATCGCGCCGTCGATGATCGACTCATCGACAAAATTCTTGCACATGGTTCCAATCCTCAAAAGACCTTTGACGAAAACAAATCCATAGACCTCATCGACAAAATATTTGTTGTGCACAAGAGTGAAGAGACCCCGTTGTCTTTCTACAAAACGTCTCGGCAGTTCGGGGTTTTTCACGTAGAAAAGCCAGGCCACAAAGATACCGGCGAGCCCTATCGCGACCGCCAGGATCATAAGCATAAGTTCGGCGGAGCCTTCTATAGCGGGAGTACCAGATGACGAAGCGTAAGCATTACCCACGATACTGATACTCTTCGCCTGCATGATCTCAGCGTGCGCGTGTCCGAAGACCGGCTCCAGCCATTTTTCGATATGGTTGCCTCCGCCTAAAAGATGAGGTATGCCCACCCATCCCCCCACAATCGACAACACTGCGAGGATGGCGAGCGGTATTGTCATGATCTTCGGCGATTCATGGATATGATGTTTTACTTCCTCCGAAGCCCTGCATTCACCGTGGAAGGTATTGAAGAACATTCTGAACATATAGAACGCGGTGAGACCCGCGGTGATCGCGCCGAAAAGCCAGTACCAGATGTTGCCGCCGTTTCTAATATAGGCCATCCAGAGTATTTCGTCCTTGCTGAAAAATCCCGACAAACCTGGCACTCCCGCTATAGCGAGGCAGGCGATGAAGCATGTCCAGTAGGTGACGGGTATCTTTTTGCGGAGCCCACCCATCTTCCTCATATCCAGCTCGCCGCTCATGGCATGCATGACACTGCCTGCGGCAAGAAAGAGCAAGCCCTTGAAGAATGCATGGGTCATAAGGTGGAAGATACCGGCCGCGTAAGCGCCGACGCCCACCCCCACGAACATGTAGCCAAGCTGGCTCACCGTGGAATAGGCAAGCACCCGCTTGATGTCATACTGAGCGCAGCCTATGGTGGCGGCAAAAAAGGCAGTGAGGAATCCGATAGCGGCCACAATGGACATGGTCATCGGGGACATGATGTAAAAGAAGTTAAGCCGGGCGATCATATAAACGCCGGCAGTCACCATGGTGGCAGCGTGTATGAGGGAGCTGACCGGGGTGGGACCTTCCATGGCGTCGGGCAGCCACACGTAGAGGGGTATCTGCGCCGATTTCCCTGTAGCGCCCACAAAGAAAAGGAGCGTGATCGCCGTTGCAAGCGCGGGGGTGATGAAATGGGCGTTGGCCTGGAGTTCAGAATATTTCAGCGTCCAGACACCCTTGTCCCCCAAGGTAGCAACGAGCAGGAAGATGCCGAGCAGAAATCCGAAGTCCCCGATCCTGTTCACGATGAAGGCCTTCTTACCCGCGTTGGACGCCGAGTCCTTCTCATACCAGAAACCGATCAGCAGGTACGAGCAGAGTCCCACGCCTTCCCATCCGACAAACATGAGCAGGATATTATCGGCGGTAACCAGGATGAGCATCATGAAGACGAAGAGGTTGAGGTAGGTGAAATACCGTCTGAAGCCCGCGTCGTCGTGCATGTAACCGGCTGAGTATATGTGAATCAGCGAGCCTACGCCGCTCACCACAAGACACATGATGATGGAGAGGGCGTCGATCCTGAATCCTATCTGCGTGTGAAAGTCACCGGCCACGATCCAATCGAAGGCGGTCTTCTCGAAGACCCTCGTCTCAGGAGACAGGCTGAGAAACTGGATAAAGACAATCGCCGATACAACGAAGGAGAAAATGACTGATAGGCAGGCGATCCATGCGGTAACCCCTTTTGAGAAGCGTATTCCGACAAGGCCATTAATAAGGAAGCCCACGAGGGGAAATACGGGGACGAGCCAGATGAAGTCAGCCATATATAAACTCCTCAGCCTTTGAGCAGGTGGATATCGTCGACATTGATCGTTCCTTTGAGTCTGAATATGAGCACAAATATAGCGAGGCCCACTGCCGCTTCGGCCGCGGCCACAGCCATGATAAAGAAAACAAAAACCACGCCGTCAAGGGAATTGAGAAAATTGCCTGAGGCGATGAACGTGAGGTTGACGGCGTTCAACATCAGCTCGATGCACATGAAAATGATAATCGCATTTCGGCGGGTAATTACGCCGATTGCACCGATCGTGAAGAGGACCGCACCGAGCGCGTAATAAAGTCCCTGTGGTATATCGGGCACCATCATTCCTCCTCGTCCTTTCTCTTCCTTGCAAGAACCACCGCACCCACGATGCCTAAAAGCAAGAGCACTGAGGCGATCTCAAAAACGAAGGCATACTTGCCGTAGAGCAGGCTCCCTACGGCGGCCGTATTGCCGACACTCGCGAGCATCTCAGGGGTATAGACGCCTTTCTTTCCAACATTCGCGTAGAACCTGATCCCTGCTATAATCTGCAGAAGTAGCGTCAGCGTTATGATGCCGCCGATGAGCTTCAGAAAGGAGCGCTTGACCGGAAGGCAGGAAGGGCCCTGCTCAAGATGAATGAGCATGATGATGAATAGCGTGAGCATCATGATGGCCCCGGCATATACCATGACCTGCGCCACGGCAATGAATGTTGCGTTCAAAAGCACATAGATGACGGCGATGGAAAAAAATGTCACCACCAGCCAGAGGGCGCTGTGAACCGGATTTTTCCTGGTCGCCATCATGAGGGCAGACCCTATGGCGGAAATCGCCATAACGATAAAGATGAACCATTTAAATCCCATGCCTACGGCGATCATTTCTTATCCTCATACATGGAAAGGAGTTTCTTTGTGTCGAGCACAAAATCTTCCTTGCGGTAGTAAGCCTGCTCGTAATTCTCTCCAAGATTAATGGCGCCTACCGGGCAGGCATCCTGACAGAACCCGCAGTAAATACAGCGCCACGGGTCAATCTCGTATTTCAGGGGATAGCGACTCCCATCGGGACGCTCCCCGATCTCGAGGGTAATGCAGGTATTGGGACAGACGGCCACGCACAGGCCGCAGGCCACACACGTGGTTTCACCGGACTCATTCTTTCTGAAGTAGTGTATGCCCCTCCACCGCGGCGGTACCTTATACTTCTTTTCCGGGTACTGGACGGTAACGGGCCGGGAGAAAAATCTCCGCAACGTAAGGGCCAATCCTTTCAGTAGCGGCCAAATCATCAAAGCACCCCCAGCGCAACAAGAAGGGACGTGCCCACCACGTTGATCAGGGTAGCGGGCAAGAGCACCTTCCATCCGAAGTGCATGATATGATCGTATCTTAAGCGGGGGAACGTGCCACGTTCCCA
Source organism: Syntrophorhabdaceae bacterium (assembly GCA_035541755.1). Taxonomy (NCBI): domain Bacteria; kingdom Pseudomonadati; phylum Thermodesulfobacteriota; class Syntrophorhabdia; order Syntrophorhabdales; family Syntrophorhabdaceae; species Syntrophorhabdaceae bacterium. The sequence goes on along the minus strand of DATKMQ010000072.1, from coordinate 68,897 downwards.
GATAAAGAAGAAGATGATCACAAAGACCTTGATCAAGAACCAGAGAGGACCGAGATAGATGGGCCCCGGCCCCAGGGAGCCGCCCAAAAAGAGCGTGGTCGCCACCGAGGCCACCACGAACATATGGGCATACTCGGCAATCATGAAGGTGGCGAACTTCATGCTGCTGTATTCGATATTGAAACCGCAGGCGAGCTCGCTTTCCGACTCGGGCATGTCGAAAGGCGTCCTGTTTATTTCAGCAAGCCCGGCCACAATATAGAAGATGAAACCGAACGGATATTTCCAGACGAACCACGAATGCCAGGAACCCTGCTGCGCCGCGACGATGTCGGTAAGTCGGAGCGATCCGGCCAGGATGATGGTGCCGATGACGGCGAGACCGAGGGCGACTTCGTAGCTTATCATCTGTGCAGCGGCCCTCAACGCTCCCAGGACCCCATATTTGCTGCCCGAGGCCCAGCCGCCGAGAACCACGCCGTACTCGCCGAGTGTGGCAAGCGCGAGCACGTAGAGAAGTCCCGCATCGATGTCGGCAATTACCATTTTGACCTGTCTGCCCCACATCACGATCGTTCCGCCAAAGGGGACCACCGCGAACATGGACAGAGCGGTGAAGAGGCAGATGCCTGGGGCAATGACGTAGAGCGGTTTATCAGCCTGGTCAGGTATGATGTCTTCCTTGAAGAAGGATTTTATGCCGTCCGCAATCGGCTGTAAGAGACCCCATGGACCGACCCTGTTGGGGCCTATGCGCACCTGTATCCACCCGAGCGCCTTCCTCTCCAAAAGTGTGGTGTAGGCCACGAAACCCATGAGAATAAGGGTCGCCAGAACAATTTTGATGATAATCTCAATCAATATGTATGCCTGCTCCATGTCCTAACCCTTTTTTATCGTGACCGGCACATGCTTTGCGTATTTCTCGAAAAGCCCAAGTATCTCCCGCCTGTTCTTCAACATCATATATTCGATGACACCCTTTTTGAGGCCTTCTTTGATGAAAATACGCTCCACAGTGGAACCCTGATCTGATTCCACCGTCACCTTATCGCCGTTCAAGATGTTCAATGAATCGGCGTCCTGACGCGAGATATAGAGCTTATTGCCCGCTACGGGCGGGTTATTTACGTATGCGATTTTTGAGTAGATCGCCTTGTCGCAGAAATGATGGTTCTGCAGGAGATTTCTGATAATAAGAGTGAAAGGCCGTTTGGTTGAGACCTCTTTCTTCTCTTGGGGAATAAGAAAGCGCGCACCGGTAGTTCTCTCGGACAATCTTTCTCCTTGAGCCTCGTCACCCGCCACAATCCCTCTTTTGCGTATACCGGTCATCGCTTCGGCCTCGCTGTGGTAGAGGCCACCGCAGAGTTTGTTGAGAAGCATTTTCAAGAACTCGAACCCCGGGGACGAATCCCCCCGGGCCCGTGTAATGGTGCGCAAAAACCCATCCTGGGCGATTGAACTGCCTTGTTTTTCCGCGAATGTTCCGGTCGGTATCAGCACCTTGGCATAATCCGACACGTAGGTGGGAACGGCATCGCAGACCGCAATGAAGTCTTTCTGTTTGAGCGCTTTTTCCACGAGTGATCCCGGCAGGTAATGAAACGGATCATCCTCGTAGATGAACAGGCCGCCTATACTTAAGTCATTGAGGACATTCTCAGGGGTGAGAGGGTTAATGAGGATCGACATGGCGCCGACCGCGTTAGATTGTATGGCCGTGGCCATGACAACGACTTTTTCTCCGATGCCTTTGAGATGGCACAGATTGATAAGCGCGGCAAGGCTATCGCTCGCCCCGCTCACTCCGGACCCTACGATGACGGCGACCTTTTCGGCCTTGGAAAAAAGGGCATAGAACCTGTCAAAGCCGGCCTCTTCGATGGCGCACTCTTTCAGGGCCTCATCTTTTCCGCTCTCTTTGAGTATGGACGCCAGTTCGGAAAACCCTTCCAGGGTGGCCGCCTGGGGGTGATCAAGATTATCGGCAACAAGCTTCCTACTAACGGCGTTAAAGAGAGAGGAATCTGTTCCGGGAGACGGCTTAAGCCAGACGTCGGCAATCCTTGTAAGACTTGCAGGAAGCGGATCGATAACAGCAATCCGAAGGCCCCTCTTCTTCACTGCCTCACGAACCTTATCGGCAAGGAGGTGATTATTGGCAAGCAGGTCCGCACCCGCCACCACGGCGAGGTCGCTGTCGAGCAGATCGTCATAACGATAGGTCACAGGAATTCCGGATTCACGGAAGGCGGAAAGGACCTTTCCCGTATGATACAGTCCGGCAGACGCCGTGACACTCATGGGGAAACACCCCGCGATCTGCAGAATCGTCTCGATCTCTTCGTTCGTGGCCCTCGGAGAGACGATAAAACCCGTCCGCTTTCCCGCCCTGTTAAGACGGGTTAGTCCTGCGGCCACAGCCTCCACGGCATCCGTAAGCTCACACGGGCGCGCATCTTCATTTTCTTTGAGCAGGGGTTTAGCGACGCGCGCCTGGTGGTTGGCAAAATCGTAGCCAAACCTCCCCATGACGCAGAGCGATCCCATATTGGGAGGTCTCTCCACATCGCTTATTACCTTGGTGATGAACCTGTTCTCGTAAACGTCCAGGGTGACGGAACATCCGAAACCGCAATGAGGACAGGTCGTGGCCTTTCGCCTGGTCTGCCACTTCCTGCTTTTGAGCGGACTTACCTGTTCCGTGAGCGCACCCACCGGACAGACAAAAAGACACTCGCCACAGGAGATGCACTCCTCGGGTCTCGCCGGCATCATCCTTGCCCTGATCCCTGTCTCTTCCAGGGCCAGTACCCCTCTTCCGGAGATTTCCCTGCACGCGTGAACGCAGCGAAGGCAGAGCACGCATCTTTCCTGCGAATACCGGATAAGCGGTGTGGCATAGGGTACCGCCTGACGAGCCTCTTTATCGGCGGCAAGATCGACTTTCTCGATGCTGTGGTCGAAGGTGCAATCCTGAAGCCTGCACTCGCCGCCCGCGTCGCATATGGGGCACTCGAGAGGATGATGGATAAGCAGGAACTTGAGGTATTCCTGCCGCATCCTGAAGAGCTTTTCGGATTTGGTAATAATCGAAAGGCCTTCCACTACGGTGGTAGTGCAGGAAGCCATGGGCTTCTCATATCCGTCGATCTCCACAATGCAAAGCCTGCACGAACCGATGGGGGAGAGGTTTTTATGCCAGCACAGCGTGGGTATGGTGATGCCGTTCTCCCGTGCCGCCTCCAGTATGGTTTTCCCTTCCTGAGTCCGTACCTCTTTGCCGTCTATGGTGAGCGTTATCATGCAGTTTCCCTTTTTCAAAGCGCGATCATGCCTATCCTGTAACAGCGAAGACAGCGCGATGCCTCGTCCATTGCCTCGTTTACTTTATATCCTTCTTCGACTTCATCGAAGGTCCATTTCCTCTTTTCGGGCTCCATGGCCTTGAGATGAAGTCTCTTCTTGTCGCCCACAATGCCGAGCTTTTCCTTTTTGTCATAGACCTTGATGTCTGCAAAGAAACGTACGAATCGCTCGCTCGTACGGGGTCTTGGCGTATCTCCTCGCAGATATTCATCGATCTTCCATGCCGCCCTCTTGCCGTTGCCGCAGGCGCGCACAAGCACATCCGGGCCGGTTTCGCAGTCACCGGCGGAAAAAACCCCTTTTACGGACGTCTCGAAGGTCTCCTGATCGACCTTAAAAGTATTCCATTTGGTGAACGCGAAGGACTCTTCTTTTTCAAGGAAGGAAAAATCGACCACCTGTCCGATGGCGGGTATGAGAATATCGGTCTCCATGACGAATTCAGAATCGGGTACCGGCACCGGTCTTCTCCGGCCGCTCGCATCCGGTTCGCCGAGCTCCATGCGGATGCATTCCACGCCGACGACTCGTCCGTCTTTCTCGATGATCCGCTTGGGATTACAGAGGTAATGGAACTCAACGCCCTCTTCCTCCGCCTCGTGAATCTCTACTGGGTCTGCGGGCATCTCTTTCTTTGTCCTTCGGTAGACGAGGTGTACATCCGGCTTGCCAACCCTGAAGGAGGACCTGACGCAGTCCATGGCCACGTTACCTCCGCCGACCACAACGACTTTCTTTCCTTCCGGGTACGGGTCTTTGCCCGTGTTGATATCGAGAAGATATTTGACGCCGGCAATAAATCCCCTGTAACCCTTGTCCTCGCCTTCGACGCCCATGGGCGAACTCCCGTGCGCGCCCACGCCGATGAATACCGCGTTAAACTCGCGCATAAGCTCGCCGATCGTCATGTCCCTTCCAATTGAGACACCGTACCGGATTTCTACGCCCAGAGATTCGAGAAAGGCGCCTTCGCCGGAGAGGATACTGCGCGGCAGACGATAATCGGGGATACCGACCGCTGCCATGCCACCCGGCTCACTCAAGCGCTCAAATACGGTGACGGCGTGTCCCATCTGTACAAGGTAGTAGGCGCAGGAGAGTCCGGCAGGTCCGGCACCGATCACGGCGACCTTCTTAGACGATTTCGGCGCATCCTCGGCTGAACTTCGCGCAAGAGACGGTTTGACATTCTTTTCTATCTCGTAATCGGCGGCGAATCGCTTCAGATGTTTGATGGCGACGGGTTCGTCGATGTTGGCCCTTCTACAATTCGATTCGCACGGCCTCACGCACACTCTGCCTAACGTGCCGGCGAGACATGTGCCACTACGAATGGTAGCCAGGGAGTCGGAGAACCTTTCTTCGTATATATCTTCCACGTATCTGGGGATGTTAAGTTGCGTGGGACAGACGCTCATGCACGGCGCGGTGACAGAGATCTGGTATGTCCCTTCACGCGCCGCCTGGCCGCTTCCAAGGGCACTCTCAAATCGGGGGGCAAAATATTGAAGGGCGTGCAAAACAGGCACAAAACCGGTCTGCCCGATCTGACATTTTGACCCATCCCGTATGGTGGCTGCGATTTGGCTGATCTTCTCTATATGGCCCACCCCGCCCTGGCCCGAAGCGATCTCTTTGAGCATATTCCAGATGACCTTGCTTCCTATCCTGCAAGGCAGGCACCTGCCGCAGGACTCTTTCTGCACGGCGCTCACATATTTGAGACACATGTCCACAATATCCACGGCTTCATCGCGGATGATGATGCCGTCCCATCCCATGAAGGCTTTGACAGAAACACCTTTTTCGAATTCATCGGGGAGCTTTACCTGAAGCGGGGCGCATTCATTGCTGGCTTTGCCCCTGTTATCGATTATCGTACCCTGCCATGAACTGAAAATCACGTCTGCCATATCTGTCCTTACTTATCTATCTCCCCTAACACCACGTCGACACTGCCTATAGCGGCGATCACGTCTGCCACAAGCGCTCCTTCAATCATCCTCGGAATAGAGGCGAGATTTAAGAATGACGGCGGACGGATACGGACCCTGTAAGGCCGGTTCGTCCCATCGCTTATAATATAGAAGCCGAGTTCGCCCTTGGAGGATTCGATCGACGCGTAGGCCTCTGTCTTCGGCGGCTCCACGCCATCTGCCATAAGTTTGAAATGGCGTATGAGGGCCGCCATGTCATTTTTTACGGACTCCTTTTCCGGCGGCACATGCTTAAGATCCGGTGCGCGTACCGGTCCTTTCGGGAGGTGATCCAGGGCCTGAGTGACGATCCTTGCCGATTGCCTCATTTCCTTGAGTCTCACGAGATACCTGTCGTACACATCGCCCTTATCCCCGAGCGGTATCTCAAAATCAAAGTCCTCGTAACTCGAATATGGGTAGGCCTTACGCACATCGTAATTGACGCCTGAGGCGCGCAGCACGGGGCCGGTGACGCTATAGTTTATGGCCTCTTGCGCGGAAATTAGCCCGATGCCTTGGGTCCTCTTTATCCATATGATGTTCTTCGTGAGCAGTGTTTCGTACTCATCGACCCTTCGGGGGAAATCATCGATGAAGATCCTCGCCTTTTCCATGAACTCATCGGGAAGATCTTCCCTTAAACCCCCAAAACGGATATAGTCAGGCATGAGCCTGGCCCCCGATACGGTCTCCAGGACCTTGAGACAGTTTTCCCTCTCCCGGAATCCGTAAAAGAAGAGCGTCATGGCGCCGATGTCCAGGGCATGCGTGGAAAGCCAGAGTATGTGGGCCGCTATCCTCTGGAGTTCGCTTAACATCACCCGGATGTACTGAGCCCTCTTCGGTATCTCGATACCGAGCAGTTTCTCGACCGCCAGACAATAGGCAAGGTTATTCGACATGCCGCTCGTATAGTCAAGTCTGTCGGTGAGCGGCTCCGACTGCCAGTACGTCTTGCTCTCCATGAGCTTTTCCACGCCGCGGTGGAGATATCCAATGTGAGGAGTGCTCTTTACAACTGTTTCGCCATCGAGCTCCAGGGCAAACCGGAGCACCCCGTGGGTTGCGGGATGCTGCGGTCCCATATTGAGCGTCATGTATTTGGTTTCTGTCATTTACTTCTTTCTTCCTCTAATGTCACGGTAAAGGGTTTGTCGTAGTCGCGCCCTTGAAGAGGGAAATCCTTTCTCAACGGATGGCCTTCAAAATCATCATCCGTGTAGATCCTGCGAAGATCGGGATGATTCACGAACTGCACGCCGAACATGTCGTATATCTCTCGCTCAAGCCATTCGGCCGCCTTAAAAAGATCGCTCACTGTGTCCATACCCGTCTGTCTGGTTCTCGTTTTTATCGTCACCCGTTTGTTGTTCCTCGTGGAGCGCAGAATATAGACGATCTCGAAGCGTGGCTCGGCCTCGGGGTAGTCCACGCCGAAAAGATCGACAAGCATATCGAAAGAGAGTCCGGGGTCGTTCTTGAGAAAAGAAATGAGATCACGCAGACTGTCCCTGCCCACCTTCACGACCGGCTCGCCGAAGGACAAATATGCCTCCGATATCTTCTGTCCGAATCTATCCGAAAGCGTTTTGAGAAGTTCCTGTTGCTCGCTCATGCCGTCTTTCCAGGTAATGTGATTAACGGTCTATCTTTTATCGTTTCCTTCTGGATTTTCTTCTGAAGTTCCATGAGGCCGGTAAGCAGGGCCTCGGGGCGCGGAGGGCATCCGGGAATATAGACGTCCACGGGAACGATCTGATCAACGCCCTGCACCACGCTGTAGGACCTGAATATGCCCCCTGACGAAGCGCAGGCGCCGAAGGCGATGACCCATTTGGGGTTAGGCATCTGCTCGTATATCCGTTTCACCATGGGCGCCATCTTTTTGGTGAGCGTTCCGGCTACAATCATGAGATCGGATTGCCTGGGCGACGGCCTGAAAACCTCAGCCCCGAAACGGGCGATATCGTACTCAGCCGAGCTTGCGACCATCATCTCCAATGCACAGCAGGCAAGGCCGAAGGTGACGGGAAAGAGGGAATTCTTTCGCGCCCAGTTGATGATAAAATCGACCATTTTTACGGGTACGCTATCTTCTATTCCCATTCCAATGCCCCTTTTTTCCATACATAGAGGTATCCTACGAAGAGGATGAAGACAAAGACCAGCATTTCCAGGAAGCCGAAGAGGCCAAGCCTTCTCGTGATAACTGCCCAGGGGTAGAGGAAGACGATCTCGATATCGAAAACCAGAAAGAGCATGGCCACGATGTAGTAGCGTATGGTCATGATCCTGCGCGTGGGACCGCTCGTTGTCATGCCGCACTCATAGGGGGCAAGCTTGGTTTTGTTTCTCGTCCTCTGACCAAACACGTAGGAAAGACCGATGATAAGAACTGCGAGAATGGCCGCAAAACACATCATTCCGAATATCGCAACATATTGGAACACGCCTTAACCTCTCAACAAGTGACGTCAGCCATCGATTTCAACAGGTGTTCTATTACGTTCTTTTTTTCACAATATCTATTATACATACCTGAATGGGGGGGTCTCTGTCAATGAATAAATTGCTTCTACTCAGAACTTGTCTTTCCCCCTGTCTTAAGCGGTGTTGACCACACGTGCAAGCCCTAAAATCCTCTGTGTACGTGCCATTACGCCACAATACTTCGTTGCTTTGCCGTCCGCGGTTCTATGGGCGACCATGTGAACAAAAGAATTTGCAGGGTTAAGGGGTGCTCATCGCGGCTCCACGAAGACCGTTATGTAGCTCATGCCCTTCAAGTGCTTAAGAAAAAGATCCTTCTTTTCAGCGGGCACATTGATCCGGTATATTCCCTTGGGCATCTTGTATTTCCTGATCTGGAGGTTGTATAGCTTGAAGGTCCTGTATGAGACTTCCATGGCCTTGGCCAGAATGTTACTGTGTATCTCTTTATCCAGCTCCAGGGTGACCTCTTGCAGGTTGACCGGTTTGTACAGCTCCTTATCGTCTATGTTGATACCGTACCGTTCTCTGTTGGAGATAATCTCTTTGAGCGCCATCACCCTGAATACATACCGTTCTGTCTCCTCGGGTAGATAGAGATCGAAGAAATCCCTGGTATTCTGGTTCTCGATAGCTTCCCTAAGCCTGGCCGCGCCCGCGTTGTAGGCGGCCATAGCGATGAACCAGTCGTTGAATTCGTCATAGAGCTTCTTGAGGTGGGCAAGCGCGGAGCGTGTCGATGTCTTGATATTGTAACGCTCATCGATATTGTCGTTTATGTATAGCCCTTCCTTCTGGCCCGTCTCCTTGATGAATTGCCACATGCCCGCCGCGTTCGCACTCGATATGGAACGTGGATTGAGATAGCTCTCCGTAACGGCGAGATACACGAGGTCTGGAGGAAGCGACATCTTCTCAATCTCCTCGTCTATAGTCGGAAGGTACTTGAAGTACCGTTTCACGATGATGGTGAGCAATCCCCTGTTTTCGAGCAACTGGAAAAGCTCACGCTCAAACCTCTCGCGCACATCTTCATTGATGATAGGCACCTTTTTGTCACAAAGCATAAGGTAGTCGGGAAGGGCATCGAGATTGAACAGATTCACTTGCCTGTCGAGCCTCAAGACGTCCTTTTCGACATCGGCGACCCTTTTCTCTATGGGTGCAGGTTTTTTAGTGAGAACCTGTGCGTCTGAGCAGGAAACAAAGACCGGGGGCGCACACAGTATCCCCAGGAGTATCGGAAGCAAGAGAACCGTGCGCCATCGCCAACAAGCCAGAGAGATTGGCTCGCGCTTATCTGCCATACTGCGACTTGCAATCCTTAGCCACCCGCCCCATGCCTCTATAAATATGCGAGCGTTCACGATTCGTCCCTCACCATCCTGGTTAAGATCATCGTTCGGTTACTCATGCGGTCCATGAGGTTTTTGATCTCGATCTGCAGAGACCCGAGATTTTCGTATTTCTTTTTGTATATGGCCTCAAGCTGCTTTTGCCAATGTTCGACGATCTCAATCTCTTTCTTGCTTATCTCGATTTCCAGTTTCTTCTTCAATTCCCGCACAAGTTTTTCATTCATTTCCATAGGTCTTTTGCTCCTTCTTTCTGACCACATGTCGGTAAACAAGGATCAGGGTTATCACGCAAACCATTACGAGAGGTATGATAGTGGATTCGTACTTTCTGATATCGCTCACGAATACGAAGATGAATTGACCGAAGGCGTATCCGATAAGGGATACGATAATGCTCCACACGATCGAATTGATGATATTGAACAGCACAAATTTACGCATCTTCACGTTTGTGCAACCGAGCAGGATCAGAACCACGACCCGTATGCCCACGAGGAAACGGATAATGAAGATGATGAAATTACCGTATTTTTTGATCACCTTATTGGCGAGGGCGGTCTTGCTGCGAATGAAGGCAAACCGTTCGATGATCTTCTTTCCGAAGAACCTTCCGATGGTAAAAAACGTGCAATCCCCGATAAAGGTACCTGCAAAAGCGTAGAGCATGACCATGCAGATGTGCATGTATCCGAGCTTGGAAAAAATCCCTCCAAGAAGCACGGTCGTTTCTCCTTCGAGAAACGTGCCTATAGCGATCCCTATATACCCGTAATGCGCTATATATCCTTCCACTTGGCCTCTTCTCTAATAAATTATTTTATATAGATTACGGCTGCGAGGTCAACAGGCATTTTCCCAAACGCAGTCTTGAAGCGGCTTCTCACGCTCGCCTACCCTCCGGCAAAGCTCGCATCCGCCCGCGCTCGCCGGATGACTCCCTCTGTCTCGCTACCTGATACGGGACTTGCGCCTCACGGTCGAGCACGGCACATCCCAGAACACCCACCACGAGTTGAAGCAATATGATTAATTATGAATATCTCTCTTGAAGATATCTTCATTCCCCCCTTTCCGTTCTTATTTTCCATTGCCGCTCAGCCTTTTTTGGTACTGACGGCCATGAAAATATGATATATTTTTCGTCTGCTGCATGAAAGAATAAGAGGGGATAGATGGCAGTCGGCAAGGTCTATATGAAGAATATTCTTACCGTGGCGGGATACGATCCTTCTTCGGGTGCCGGCATCGTGAGAGACATGGATACGTTCTTCTCCCTCGGCATGCACGGGCTCTCAGCGCCTACCTGCTCGGTTGTGCAGGGACCGGGGGGTGTAGTTGCTCTTAACCCAACACCGGGTAAGCTCTTTAAAGAGATCATAGCAATTGTGGGAAAAGAGATTCCGCTTCACGGCATCAAGGTGGGGGTCGCCTGCGATGCTTACTACGTCCGGGAAATCGTACACATCGTGAAACTCAAGCGCATCCCTCTGGTCATCGATCCTGTCATCACCGCCAAGAACGGCTTAAGGCTCATTACTGACGCGGGTCTCGGGACTATGATTGCACGGCTTTTTCCCCTGGCAACGGTGGTTACGCCGAACATCGACGAGGCTTCATTGATCTCAGGAATGAAAATCACAAAAGAAGAGCACATGGAGGAAGCGGCGCGGGCTATCCTTGAGAAAGGACCAAAGGCGGTCGTGGTCAAGGGCGGCCATCTCCGGGGCGACCCGGTGGATATCTTTTTCGATGGCGAGGAGCTTGTGCGCTGGAAGAGAAGAAGACTGAAAAGGGTAATACACGGTACGGGATGCTCCTTTTCCGCGTCGATGATCTCCTGTCTCGTCGCAGGATGCTCTCCCAAAGACGCTTTTTTTGCCTCTGAAAAATTGATGCACGAGATGCTTAAGGAAAGTTACCGAATTGATAAGCAAGGATACTTCTACATATCGACAGGCATAATGAATCACATCAAATTGAGAGAACGAACGGGGACGAAAAGACCATGAAAAATCAACTGATTAAGGCACGACAAGGCAAGTTCACCCGCGAGATGAAGCGCGTGGCAGGCGATGAAGGGATTGAGATCACTCAGCTACGCGATAGTATTGCCCAGGGCAAAGCGGCGATCCTTGCCAACAACAGGCGTAAGAATTTTATACCCAAGGGTGTGGGTAAGGGCCTCTGTGTAAAGGTGAACGCCAATATCGGCACCTCCCCGGAGCGCGTCCGAATCAAAGACGAGTTGACCAAGCTGAAAATGGCCTGCGATGCCGGCGCCGATGCGCTCATGGACCTCTCCACCGGCGGCAATCTCGATGAGATACGCAAGATCGTTCTGGCCGAGGCGCCCATACCGGTAGGTACTGTACCTATCTACCAGGCGGCGGTGGAGACGGTGAAAAAGAAAAAACCGGTCACCCGCATGGACCCCGGGCACATATTTGATGTGATCGAGAAACATGGCGCGGATGGTGTGGACTTTGTCACCGTCCACTGCGGTGTCACACAGAACTCACTAAACCGGCTTAAGAAACAGGGCAGGATCACAGACATTGTCAGTCGCGGCGGGGCGTTTCTTGCGGAATGGATGATCGTCAATAAGAAAGAAAACCCTCTGTATGAACAATTCGACAGACTCGTTGACATCGCAAAAAAATATGATATGACACTGAGTCTCGGCGATGGATTACGGCCCGGCTCAATCGCGGATGCCACGGACAGGGGGCAAATCGAGGAACTCGTGATCCTGGGCGAACTCTGCCAAGCGGCCCTTAATGAGGGCGTGCAGGTCATGATCGAAGGCCCCGGACACGTCCCGATCAATCAGATCGAAACAAACATGGTCCTTCAGAAGAAACTCTGTAACGAGGCCCCTTTTTATGTGTTGGGGCCTATCGTGACAGATATAGCCCCCGGTTACGATCACATTACCTCCGCCATCGGCGGTGCGCTCGCCGGATACTTCGGGGCGGATTTTCTCTGCTACGTAACCCCGTCAGAACACCTGGGTCTGCCCTCGGCTGAGGATGTGTGGGACGGTGTCATGGTGACAAAGATAGCCGCCCACGCGGCGGATGTTGCACGCGGCAACGAAAAAGCCTTTGCGCGCGACAGGGCAATGTCCACATACCGCAAAGCGCTCAACTGGGAGGGTCAGATCAAATGCGCGATCGACCCGGAAAAGATCAGACGGTTTCGTAAAGAGAGGAACCTTCGCGATGATGTGTGCAGCATGTGCGGCGAGTTCTGCTCCATGAAACGTATGAAGGATTATTTAAAAAAATAAATGGCTCTCTTTCCCACAGTCGACACAGCGATCTACACCGTGACGGAACTCACGGCAATACTCAAGCAACTCATAGGCGGACGTTTCAGAAACGTCCGCGTGGAGGGAGAGGTTTCCAACGCCAAGCTCTATCCCTCGGGACACCTCTATTTCACGCTCAAAGATGATACGGCCATGATGAAAGCTGTGGCCTTTAATCATCGCGGAAAGTTTTCCGGCAAGCCACTCTTAAAGGACGGCGACACCGTGGTCTGCGAGGGGAGGATTGACGTCTACGAGAAGCGGGGCGAATACCAGCTCATCGTCGCTGATATGACGGTAAAGACGGACCAGGGGAACCTCTATCTCCAATTCCTCGCACTCAAAGAGAAGCTTTTCAAGGAAGGTCTGTTCGACGAAACAAGAAAGAAACCCCTGCCCCTCTTACCCCGACGGTTGGGCATTGTCACATCCCCCGTGGGAGCAGCGATTCGGGACATGTTGAGGATTATTTACTCAAAGTTCCCAAATATGTCTGTAGTCATATACCCTGTGAAGGTCCAGGGAGAAGAAGCATCCGCCGAGATCGCGCAGGGCATCCATTACCTGGACACGGCGGAGAATGTCGATGTAATCATTGTGGGCAGAGGCGGCGGTTCCCTTGAAGACCTCGCCTGCTTTAACGCAGAGAACGTGGCCCGGGCAATTTGCGCCTGCGTAACGCCTGTGGTTTCGGCGGTCGGCCACGAGATCGATTTCACTATCGCCGACTTCGCCGCCGATGTGAGGGCGCCAACACCCACTGCAGCCGCGGATATGACGGTTCCGGACAAGAACGACATACGGGGTGCTATCGAAGCATTCAAAAATGGCCTCGCACAGAATATGAAGAACAGGATTGAGCGCGCCAAATTTCTCTTTTATCATAATGCGGCGGAATTAAGAGAGAGGAAGGACTTCTTTGCAAGCCACAGCATGTACCTCGATGACCTCGCCGCGAGCCTCATGCATGGCGTTTCCAACTACATGAGGGACACGCGAAAGAAGGTGGAGGGCCTTTCACAGAGAATCGAAGACTTGAACCCCGATAACATTCTGAAGCGCGGTTACAGCGTCACACAAAAAAAACAAACCGGTGAAATCGTCCTCGACAGCAGCTGGGTGGAAAAAGACGAGAACCTTGTGGTGAGCCTTTTCAAGGGCAGATTAGAGGTCGTCGTCCGGGAAAGGACAAAGAGGTAAGAGCCATGTTTCACGAGATCTGGCTTAAGCACTTTCTTGATTGCATGCTCGCCCTGGTGGCGCTCATCAACCCGATCAGCAAGATCTTTATTATCTCCACCCTGTCTGAAAAGGCCGACTTCAAACAAATACGACAGGTAGCGCTCAGGGCATCACTTGTGGCCATACTGATCCTGATCTTTTTTTCCGTGGCGGGCAACATCATACTGAGAAACATCTTCCATGTTCAGATTTATGCCTTCAAGATAGCCGGTGGATTGGTACTGCTCTATCGTGGATTCGAGGCATTGAACAAGGGCGTGTTCTTCGAGTTCGACGAGAACATGAAACTTGCAGACATGTCCATTGTGCCTCTTGCATCACCCATGATTGCGGGACCGGCCACTATATCGGCCTCGCTTTCGTTTCCGGTCAAGTACGGCATTTTTATGACGTCAATCGCAATCATAGCTGCCGTTCTCATCAACCTCATCATCATGCTTTATTCGGGTGCGATCAGCCGCGTCCTGACGCGGCACGGGTTCATGGGCGCCCTGATCAGGATTACGGGTCTTGTTGTGGCGACCATCGGCATTCAAATGGTCCTTGACGGCATATCCGATTACCGCTTATTGTAACTCACCCAATGGCGCAATTATCTGACGCGGCACGGCATCTCCGACCCCGGCGGTGCTACTCGTCCCACCCAAATCGGGCGTTCTTACTTGCTTCATGGATAGCACCGTCTTAACCGCCCTCTCAATCGTAAGACCCGTGTCGATCGCCTTGTTGTCGTTATGCTTCTCTCATCTTTGGCAGAGCTTTTCAGTTGGTCATGGAAGACCGGTGAGCCATCTTCCTCATCCTCTCAAGCGCCTTCACGGTTTAGTACTATGTGAGCCCCTTTATCCGGCTTTTACGAAGTATTAGTATTTCCCATGCTCGGTTGTCAATGAATGCGGCCTTGGATAATGTCGCCCCAAAACCTTATGCGCCTTGGGTCTATCCGCCAGACAGAATGTAGCTCTTACCAACAATGCGCATGGGACCGTACGTGTTGCAGTGATAAAGAAAGTGCACTGCGTCGAGGTCGATATAGTCGAATCCGCCTTTGCCTGCGGCGAAATCTATACCCGCCGAAAGCCCCACCATGGTCTCGGTCATGCAGCCGATCATACGTTTGAGTCCGTGCTTCTTCGCGGCCTTATAGAGCTTGAGCGACTCGTCGATCCCGCTTTTCGCTATCTTGATGTTAATACCGTGACAGAGATTATCTTCTACGGCGCGCTCAAGGTCGGTGACAGTAAAGACCGTCTCGTCGAGGATGATAGGCACGGGGGAGCGCTTCTTTATCTGTCTCAATCCTCTGTAATCGTCCTTACGCAGCGGCTGTTCGAAGAGCTCAACCGGATAGGCGTTTCTCACGAGGAAATCGAAGAAATCAAGACAGGTTTTTTCTGTGAAGCCCTGGTTGCCGTCCAACCGCACAGTGAATGCGCGCATCTTATCTCTCAATCGCCGGTACACCTCGGAGATAAGGTTCGCGTCATCACGAAGACGTCCGCTCACCTTGAATTTATATGTGGTAAACCCTTTTCTTACTGCATATTCGATCCACGTTTCGATTGTGTTGATATCCGTGGTGTAGGGTATGGTAATGTCCGTTTCGAGTACATCAAGCTTTCCTCCGAAATAGGCGTGTTCTGTCCTGCCCGCGCTCGCGAGATACGCCCTGAACAGGGCTACTTCCAGTCCGGATATGGTCATGGGATACTGCGGAAAGCGTCTTCGGAACTCACCTATCTTCTCACCGTAGGCCTCAATGGGGAGTCCCTTTAGCTGCGGGCTAACGTCACGGATAATACATTTGATGGCCGCTACGGTTTCGTCTTTCACGGCAAAGCTCGTCGGGCATTCGCCCGTGCCTGTTAAGCCGTCTTTAAGACGAATCTGAACGATTACGCTTTTCATCACGTCTTTTTGGCCAAGCGAAGTTGAAAAGGTCGTACGCAAAGGCCGCACGATTTCTTTCAGGAGTATACGATCGACCACTCTCATTTCTGTTCCAGGGTAGGTATCACGGTCCCGAGATATATTCTTTTTTTCTTCACCACAAATCCCTCACCGGCGATGCGATGAAGCGTTAGTCCGAATTTTGTCTCAAAGGTGTTCGTCCGTACTGTGCTTCCTGTTTCCGACGCCTCGATGAAGCCCTCCCCTCCCGTATATAGCATGACGTGCGTGATCCTCTCATGCGCGCCCTCTGCCGATACAAAAATGAGGTCCGCGGGTTTTAATTTCTTAAGCGGGACTGGTCTCGCTTCTATCCATTGGTCGTGAGCGTCCCTCGGTATATCTATGTTGTTCACCCGGTACGCGAGATTTGTAAGGCCCGAGCAGTCAACGCCACAGACGGCGCCCGAAACGATCCGAGGTTCCGACTTTGCTCTTCTGGATCTATTTAGACCTTTTCGCTTATCCCCGGAGCGTACACGCTGCAACGTCTCCGACACGTAAACGCCCCGTCCTCCCCAGAGATAGGGCGCGTCAAGAAAACGCCCGGCAGTTTCGATGACGGCGTGTCGTAATCGAGAGGAGGAAATCGCTCGTCTCAGGAGAATGACCTCGTCTTTTTTTATCCAGCCTCGCTCATCGTCGGGCAAAACAATCTTGCGATAATACTTTTCCCTGGGGCTAGACTCCACGGCGAGCCTCGTCCCGATGGATAGGGGCAATAGCGGCTCCGCCTTTGGCTCAGGGGTTTTCCATATAATTACCCCTATGTCATTCACGACAGCATTGAACACCGGGGCACGGTCAGCTACCACGACCGCATCCTTCCTCACCCAGCCGGGATAGCCCTGCCAGGCCTTGCGTGGAAGAGCTTTTTTCTGCTCCGTGGCCTCCACAAAATACCAGTCTTCGGTCTCGCCATGATAGAGGAGGATTTCATTGAAAAGAAGCTGTGTCAACTGAAGATCGTCGTGGGTATAGCTTAAGGATGCATCCTCAGGCTTTTTTCGCAGATTCGCAACGGGTGCTGTAACGAGAAGAACTGTCTTCTTCACGGGGCCTTTTCCAGTCTGATCATTGACGTGCCTTTTGCTTTTCTTAAGAGCGTGGCATCGCCCCGGACCTTGCCCACAATATTCACCTCGCTTGCGGGCACGGGTTCACCGTTCGTGCTCAAAGGTGTGGGTCCGAAAAAAATAGCAAGGGCGCGTCCGGGTGGCCAGTATCCTATGTCCCCGACTTTCACGGTCCTTGTGGCAGACCCGTCGAGGGTCATAGCGACAGGGACCTCAAAATAGAACTCATCGCCCCATTCGCTTAGTCGCGCCTCCAAAGGAAGCTTCCCCGCGATCGCCTGTGCGCAGGCGGTATCGAAGAGCTCGCCTTCAATGATCACGTCTTTCGCCGTTATCTTTATCACCGTGGGCATCATAATCCCTTAACGAAGTCGGCCTTTTGTTCTCACGTAGCTTTATAATAAACCGTTCTCACACATTTTCATAGGAGGAATTTCACGATCAAACGAGGTGTTCTTACGTGCTATAAATCGAGCAGTATCTCACTCAGGGGCCGTTTGGGCACATGGTGGGTTTTATTGGCGTCCCGCCAGTACTTTATGTCACCTTCTTTCGCTTCGACGATCACAACACGCTCTTTGGGCTCGCCGAGTGCGATGACGAGCAGGATCTCATAGTAGGCGGGGATATTGAGAAGGCCTTTCAATTTATCGCGCTGGATGGAAGCAATCATACAGCCGCCAAGGCCCCTCTCTACGGCCCCGAGCAGTATGCTTTGCGCGGCGATGCCGTGGTTGCAGCCAAATTCCTTGGTAATGTTCGTATCGCCAAGTATGATGACGTAGCCCGAGGGCCTCTCGCCTTGTTCGGGGCCGGGCCAGTCTTTTAAATAGCCTGCCCATGCAAGACAGGAAAATATCTTTTCATTCTTGGCCGGTTTATGGGACACGATAAATTTGAGGGGCTGCAGGTTTGCCGCCGAAGGGGAGAGACGGGCGAGCTCGACCAGGCTCTCAAGCTCTCTTCGAGTGATCGGCTTATCCTCATAGAACCGCCTGTAGCTTCTGTTTCTTGTGATCAGCTCGTCAATCATAGTGCAAATATATCACACTTTTGCAGGATGTCAATTGATCGCGGACACATTAAAAGAACTTTCGTGCCTCCCTGCAGAGCACCTCGGGCAGCGTCACGCAGATCGGCTCGGCGAGAATGGCTTGAAAAAAGTTCATGTCTGAAGCCCAATCGCGGGTGTTAAGGAATGTTCTCGGTGCTATCCTCATGTGGCATGGAAAGGATCGTTGGCCGTGAGGTCCGAAGAAGAGCGACATGTTGAAGCTGCAAACACCGTTTGACTCATAGTAACGGAACACGTTGGTGAGCCCTGAGACAAGATCATGAATATGGCCATCTGAGATCTCGTCGATCGAAAAGACATCGGGAAAGACACAGAGAATATCACCGAGCACGCTGAAAGAGACGAATGAAGCCATCCAGTAAGCATTTCCGGTTTGTCCTACGAAACGATCGCTTTGCCGCATCTCTTCCTCTATAAGCATGAGCCAGTATGTCCTGCCCTCAGTTTCGTAGAATTTTTCAGATGCCCTCAATTCATCCATAAATTGATTCCCGGGGTATTCCGTGGCGAAATACTGTTGATGGGGATGGACTAAACCTCCACCAGAGGGGGGCATATAATTCCAGGTCATGAGGTGGTACGGGAGAGAGGGATTGACCGTTCGCGTTCTTTTCAGGAATTCGCTGCCTATCATTAGGGCGTCGCTCAATCTCTTTTCCGTGAAGGCGCTTAGGGACACCATATGGTCGTCAGTCATGATAACGATCCCGCTGTAAACTTCGTAGGGGAAAAGATTTGGGACGAGCATAGCTTCTCCCCGCGAGACCCGTCCTTGAGGCAGGATCTCTTTCGGAAACTTTGGGGTAACCGTTTCGCGGTTTTCGAGACAAAAGGGACAAAAACCTTTTATCTCCGGTCTCAAATATGATTCGAGATTCAGTTTTTGCGGCGTTATCCGTCCAAAATGAGAGAAGTGGCCCGTCCTTCCCGTCAGTGGATCCATACGCACCTGGAATCTTATGGTGGTCGGTTCGTAACCCTTTCTCGGATCAAGAAAGGTGCTCTCTGATTCGATGGTCCGGAAAGTAATTTTGGATGGCATTTGGTAACGTTCCCTGTGTTGTCTACTCTATGTTGAGCCTATTCTTCAGTTTTGACGAGAGTCTTTTTACTTTTGAGACCCTGGGGTGGTAAGGTTTTACCACCTCCACGCCCGTCTTGAGATGAAACGGCGGTGTTATTGGCCGTTTCTCGATGACGAGTATGCTGTCGTAGAAGTGTAGCGCATAGGCAGATCTTGTGAAGGGCGTTACATCGAGTTTACTCTTCTGTTCTGAGTGCCACGCATTCAACCGGTCCACAAGATCCTTGCTGAATTCCACGAAGGTGCCTTTCCGTTTGTATCCTCCGCCGAAATCCCTCCAGTAGGACGTATGGATATCTTCGCAGAGATATACTCCGTTCGGGGCCACGTGATCATAGAGTTCCTCGAAGGTGTATATTTGCTGCTTCATGGTATGACCACCGTCATCTATCAGGATATCGACAGGCGGGATCCTGTTTCGTAATCCTCTGAGAAATTTTCTATCTTCCTGCGAGCCGATAAAGATCTCAATGCCGTCTTCTTCGAGCTCTTTGCAGTGAGGGTTGACATCAACGCCGAAGATTTTGGCCTTCTCGCCGAAATAGTCTCTCCACATCTGAAGCGAGCCGCCATGGGAAACTCCTATCTCAAGGACGGATATTTCTTTGTTTCTGAAGGAATTGAAATGTCTATCGTAAATCTCGAAATAATGCTGCCACTTATGAATTAATCTCTTCTCGTTGTTGCGAAAGTAATTCTCAAGATCGTTCATGGCCGTCCGGATCGGAATGGGGAGGGATTTATCTGGCGCAGGGTAATTGCTGCATATATCGGCCCTTTTAAGGTCATGCGTTGTCAATTATCCCAGAATATACGGCAAATTGCAAGTGATCCTCGTCCCTCTCGCGCCGCAGGGCAAAGCATAAGAAAGGATTGACAGAAACACCTCGTTTGTATTATAAAGAGTATCCGGTGCGGGAATAACTCAGCGGTAGAGTGCAACCTTGCCAAGGTTGAAGTCGCGGGTTCAAATCCCGTTTCCCGCTCCATTAAAACGTGGCGGTGTTTTTCCGCCTCGAGAGATTTAGGCGGGTAACGCTGCCCGCTTACGAATCCTGGTCGCTCATGAATAGTCTTTGGTAATCTGTTCGCGTCTTATTCGCTCCTTCGAATTTTCACCAATTACTATTCACCATACGCTGCATCAGACGGCGGCATCGCCAAGTGGTAAGGCAACGGTCTGCAAAACCGTTATTCTCCGGTTCAAATCCGGATGCCGCCTCCAATATTTCCTTCAATATTTTCAATTAGTTGTATTCGGGGGGTCAAGTCGTTGACTTGGCTTTTGGGGGTGTTTTCTAACGGATTTCTAACGGATTCGAAAGAACTCTCCAATAATTCAACTTGTTGCTTCGTAAAATTCACATCATTAAACAGGTGTCCATAAATGTCCAACGTGATCCTTATGGTCGAGTGGCCTAACTGTTCAGAGATGTATTTTATGTTCTGTCCTCCCTGTATTCTCATACTTGCGTTACTGTGTCTTAAACTGTGAAATGACACCTGTCTGAGCCCTGCCCTTCGTAAGGCCGGATAGAATTGACGGTTCATCACGTTCACATGATTGGCAGTGCCACCTTTGATACCAGGGAAAACCAAATCAAGTTCACCCACGGGAGAAGCCAGCTTCCATCTCTTGAGGGCCTGGATCAGTTGTTGCGGCATATCCACTTTACGGACAGACTTTCTGGTCTTGGGTGTTTGAAACCCTCCTTTCCAGACTGAACGTCTCACAAATAGTTTCCCAGAACTCCAGTCAATATCGCTCCATTTCAAGGCCCACAGCTCTCCTGCGCGTAATCCGGTTAGAAAAGCCGTTAGAAAGGCAGTTTGGTAGCGCTGGTCCGTTTTTTCCAAGAGTTGCTTCAGCTCATGGGGCTCCAAAATCTCAACTTCAGTACCTTTCAGTTTCGGCCTGTCAACGTCTTCCGCGGGATTAAGCTTAAGATAGCCCCACTTTCTGGCATGTCTGAAGAGTAGCTTCATAACCATGGTGTCATTGCATACTGTCTTTGCAGATACGAGTCTCAGCCGCCTCGTGACATATGCTTGCAGCTGGCCCGTTGTAATTTCTGAAAGCACTCGCCCGTCGAAATGGGAAAGGTTTTTCTTGACTATGTCCCTGTACCCTTTAGCCGTAGAAGGCTTTAGATTTCCTTCCACGTAACTGTTTAACCAAAACTCTGCAAACTCCTTAAAGGTTGTCTTAGGTATTTCCTTGTAAGTGCCGGCATCGATCTCAAATAGTTTTTCAGTCAAGATTCGCTGTGCGTCTTTTTTGGTGTCTCCACCTTTGTACCACTTCCGTTTTCCCCCGATCGGGATAACGGCGTAGTAGATGCTACCTTTTTTCTGTATGCTACCTTTCATGAATCCTCCTTTTTCGTTTTCGTTCTTTTTGTCTTTTTCTTTTTATTGTTACCAGTGTCATCACCTCCTTTGCCTCCGCTCAGAAATAAGCCGATATTTTCCTCTGTCACATACCAATGCGTTCCTATCTTGCGTCCTTTGATCAACCCAGCTCTTAGCCATTTCCTGATCGATCTTTCATTTACGTCAAGAGCCTTACTTATATCCTGCACCGAGTAAATTCTTATATTGCCTAATTCCTTTGGCATTCTATTTCCTCCTCTTTGCTAAGTACCATTATATGTATATAGGTAGCATATAAGTGGTATATTGTCAAGTAATTCAATTTGAACAAACTTGAACTCGATATTATTGATTCCACCCACAAAGCAAGCCTTGGGCATATCACGAAGAACTGCGGATTACGTGAAGAAACATAGCATTCATTCTATCGATGCGTCTTATCGTGGTCTATGCTCAGAAGCGAACTTCTTCACTTTCTCAAGAGCGCCGGGATAGTAATACAGGATACTAACCCTAAGTGAGCACGATCGCTCCACAGCCTCAAAAAACCCTGTTGACGATGGTTTAGTGCCGACATCATAATCATAGGTGTATTGAACTACATTCCCGGATTTGTCCCTCCAATACGAGAGCCAGGGATAAGGCCGCCAATACCGATCATTGTCAGGATAATCCAGCGGCAGTTCCATGCCCGGGGTGAATGGGTCATTTTTCAGACGTTCCCAACCTTTGGATCGCATGGAGGCGGCCATTGTCTTAATCAAATCTCTTGCCGGATAGCATATATTTGCCCGATAACCGACTGTGAATAATCCATCGGAAGACCTATATTGGATATCCTTTGCTGATGGAGGGATATACAGAGCATCTGACACATAAGAAGGGAATCTTGGTTCTTCGCCCACGTATGTGCAGCAACACGAAGTGACAATGAGTCCAGATACGATGAATAGAATGACCTTATTTCTGCTCATGGGATACTCCCGTGCTACGATCGGAATCGTTATATCGCCTTATGTATTTCTGCCTCGAGTGTAAGAAAATCACAAATAATAATACCAATATGTCAAAGGCAAAAATCGAAAGCCCACCAGGTACTCCTCTCGGGAATAACCCGCGAGGAAGTGGGAAGACCGGGGTAGTCATCCGTAGGTGTAAGGAGCTACACTTTTCCCGAGTGTCAGGCATACGAAGCGCGCTCCATCGGCATCCTGTTCGGCAGTGAACGGAAGATGCCTCTCTGGCTTGTCGGCGGCTTCGACAGAAAAGGTCATTATTAGGATGAAGAACGGGCCCACCGCTATGAATATGGTACGTATAGGATTCATGGGTTTCTGCTCCTTTTCATCGCCACACAGGGAACTAAGCGGGAGATGTTTTTTGGGTAGCGCTTTGTTATAGTTCACTTGAACTCCCCAACACGGAACCGCTTGCGTAGATACTCCGCAACCTTTGCTGACTGCGGATATTGCCACCCGATGTAGCCATCCTCAATGGGTGCGGTTATGTGCATACCTTCCAAAAGGGAATCCGTACATTGTACAAAGAGTATCTTGTCCTGAAACTTCCTGGTTATTTCTGCAAAGGTTTTGGTGTCTTTCTCGTTCAGTCGGATAAGCACGCCCTTACCGTCTTGAGCAAGAATCAGGTCTGTTATGGTGGATACCACAAGCAACGGTTTTTTGTCATCTATGGCAAAGCTGAGTCTTTCTGATTCTTTCGGTATGCCCTCGAATATTCGAAAGATTGGTTCATCAGAATCAGCTGGTTTCAACTCCATCGGAGGGGCATCTCGACGAACAAGACCGGCGGGTAGTTTTCCTTGAGATTCGTAGAGCGCAATCTTTTCGTCAACATCTTTTCTGTACGTCTCGTATCTGGAACCTTCAAACACACTATGACGTACGTGCTCAAAGGCAGACTGAATTATGGATTCCACCTTCTCGTGCCACTTTCTTCCAGCTTGAGTTTCAAGAAACTCCTTATCGGATTTGTGGTTTTGGTAATAGTCCCGGACTGCGCGCAGTTCTGTCTCAGAAAATTCTGACGTTAGCTTTGTTGCCGCTTCGTCCCATGTTTTTGCCAACGCATTCTCCCGCATAAGAAAGTCTCTCGTGACTTGCTGATAAATCTCCGTTATGGTCTTTTCGTATCCACGAAACCGTAGGTTGTCTTCGATTTGTCTTTTTACGCTGTCCTCCATAAGGGAATCATAGAAAGCAAAGAAATTTTCACTCGGCAGAGCCTGCTCAACGCATTGCCGGGCCACAGAATGGGGCCTATCATTGGCCCAGAGTAATGACGTAGAGACAGCCAGTAGAATTTCACAAACTAAGGCTGCCACAATACGTGTTCGATACGTTTTTTTATGTACATAGTCATCCTTCCGTTTTATAGGGTTGATACATAGTTCGGAAGTACATTCTCGGTCGCCGTCTATAGTTGGCCAGTTTTTCATTTCCGAATTTCCTTCACCACCACATGTGTCGCAGAATCGATACATACCAATCGCATAACTCCCGGTTCATCTGGGGTAAAAGGGCACACTGTAAGATCGGCAAAGATTTCGTTATCAGCCGTTAGCAGACGGGAGAGGTCAGGGGGCATGTTGGAGTATTCAGGGTTGTAGAACCGCCCTTCGCTTACACCGAGTACCCGATTGGTACCGACAGGCCAAATCCGAACGCTTGGAGTCCCCACGTATAGCCGGATTCGACCCTGCACCTTAAAACAGTCACCACTAACTTGAGGATGTTTGCGACACGGGTTTGGGCCACCGAGCCGATCCTGGCCCCAGGATATAGCAGCCGTTAAACCGAGAACGATGAGTAGGAGAAGTGTAGTGACATTTCTCATGAGTAGCACCTGGCTAACACCTTCTTAACAGGGGGTAGTACATAGTTTCGCCGATTCATCGTTCCTGCAATTGAATCTGTACACACTGCCCGGAAACTAAGGAAAGAGGACGTACTTTATCCGGGTTCTTATCCGCCACGCTCCAGCTGTAATCCGTAACATGAAGGTTCTCCGGAATAAGCACTTGATAATTACCTGGCGGGACAGTGATGTTAAAGAGCCCCTTCTTGTCGACAGTTATGTCTCTTAGCATGTTGTTGCCCACGATTGTCAGCTTCGCGCCGGAGATAAGGTTCCAGTTCTTATCGACAACTTCCCCTTCTATAACACACGACTGTCGGCTTTTTAGCTCTCGAATTTGTTCTTCCAGGCGAGCTGAATAGGGTTCGCCTTCAAAATGCTGAACCTCTCCGCAGTAATTATTCACCTCATAATCGCCATTTTGGTTCCTAAACGCGAAAACGATGTACTCGTTCCCGGGTTTTAGCGATAGTCTTCCTGTTGAATTTTCGGTGTATACGGTGACTGATTTGCCGATCTTCCCTCGATATACCTTCAACACCTCCAGGTGGTAAACGTAATAGTCAATATCGGGTTTATCTCTCGTGTATCCGGTTTTCAGGACCTTAGCATGTACCACGAGATCGTTGGAGAAGAATACATTACACAGTTTTGCCGGAGGTTGCTCGCAGAAGGCCGATGCAGAACCGCGTAGAAGCGTGATCAGGAGGACACACGTGAGCACAAGAATGGTGCTGACGTTACTGACTCGGAGCATCGCTATCTTCTGAGACTTGCGCAAGTTAATCTCCCTGATCTTCTCCCCGTTCAGTTCAGGCATTGCTAAGGCCCTTCTCTATATTGGCCTATGTACTGCTCGTAAATACTCAGCGTCTTTTCGTATCCTGCGCGGCTTCTGGAACTGATCGTGAATATGAGATAGAAGTCGCTCTCTTCTCCGTAGGAGACTTGTTCCCAGTTACCTTCGCTCTTAGGAAAGAATGTGTATGATTTAAGAAGCCGTCCGTCGCCAGTCTTTAGAGCCCTTACCTCAGTTACGGTAATAGCAGGGTCTCGGCCCATAAACTCTTCTTGGTCATCCTTAATCAGGAAGTCGAGTGATTTGATTTCAGGAACTGCGGGCTTGTAGAGTGCTCGCGCATAAATAACTGTCTCTGCATCTGAAAATGTAGAACCGTCAGGGACTTGGATATTAATCGCATTGCGGAAGCTTGGCCCTCGTTCGTGGTGCCACCCCTTCACGGGGGTAAGTTTGGGCCACCAGGCGAGACAGATGCCGTTCTCACATGGCTCTCCAACCTTCTCAATTTCGGATAAGACCGAAAGTGGAATCAATAGCAAAATAAGGAGGACTAAAATGCTTCGTACCATATTCTCCTTCGTGGTCCTACCGCCCGAATCAGCCGCTGCTGTTAGAGGTCTGCAGCACCAAACGCCTGTACAACTACTTATCCGGAAAGACAAAATCAGCGGCTACTTTCTTTGCGGAGTACCTTTGCCAGGAATCGAGATCTTCATACTCAAATTCATTATCGGTGAGCTTCAGAATCCTGTAAGCGTCTCTGTTGATCGGATCTGTTGCATCTGCAGGAATGGTTCTATTGTCTATGAGATCAGCCTTGTAGATCTCGAAGAGAATGTCCCCGGAAACGCCCCACTCGCCAACTTCCACCTTATCTTCTCTTTTGTCCGACGGAGGTATGTTTCGGAAGCGAACCTTGTACGAGCCATCGGGCCTCTTCTCGGCTATCCACATATAATTCTCACCATTGGGCTTATGATCTGCAGTAGGTCTTCCGTGATTGCTTTCTGAGACGCTTCATCTGCATAGGCGGCAGGAAGCAAGATAGACAGAACAAGGACCGTTGCAATTATCAAAGTCTTCATTCACCCCTCCTGTTTCATGAGCTTGACAATTCAGTATACTAAAGTTCGCAGTTTCTGATTTTGTTTAAATCATATCCTTGCCTTATAGAAAAAGCAATATAGAAAATACTGGCGATTGCCACGTGGAAGCTACAATATTCAAACAAGAACCAATTTCGTTTAGTTCAGGAAGAAGTTCTTAGATGACCGGATACCGTCCGAATGGTCAAGTCCTATCTTTAACAATCTTTCCTGTGAATAACGGTTATATTAAAGGGCCAGAGGGTCGTGCCTCGCCGGCTGATCGGTAGCGGGTTTACTTTTAAATATCCCCATATAGAAGAGGCTCTGGCGAGTATAGTGGCATAAAGGTGTCCGTAACCTTCCTTTCCGAGTTCGCGCGCTTCCTTTGAGATGACTAAGGCGGGATCGAATAGAGTTCTACCTGGAATAGATGGGAGCACAGCTTTTGAGCCAAAGATGTTATGAGTACCGACGGTAGAGGCCGGTGGAGGGTCATCATTCATAATACATGGACGCTGCTTCTGAAGTGTATCGTATTCAAATCAGGGAGTTGAAAAGGAGAAAGCCATGGAACGTTTAGCGCTGATTCAGACGGTGAAGAACATTCTTGACGATCAGAACCTGGCCGTCCTTTCAACCCGCGATGGAAACCAGCCGTATTCAAACCTGGTCTGCTTCACAGCGACCGATGACCTCCGGTGTCTTGTCTTCGCAACGCCTCGGGCTACCCGAAAATATGCAAACCTGTCGGCGGAACTGAAAGTGGCTATGCTCGTTGATGACAGAACCAACAAAGCGGGTGACACACAGGAGGCAACCGCGGTCACTGCGATCGGTCTGGCGCGCGAGTTGGGCGGAGAGGAGAGGCTAAATTCGCTTGGCTCTTATATCGGCAAGCACCCCCAGTTGGAGTCGTTTGCTTCCTCGTCCGATACCGCCCTTTTCAAAATAGAGGTGGAGAGGTATATCGTAAGCAAGTTTGAAAATACTGAGGTGATATGCATGGGTGACCAGGAATGAGGCTAAATGCCCTGGTCGCGGCCTGGGCAACCTTTCTCATGCCTTTGGCCCTTCCAATCATGAGGCTGTGGCCTAACGTTTCGCCCCTTACGGTGGTGCCGGAGGTCGACCTTGCCAGATACATGGGCACATGGTATGAGATCGCACGCCTCCCCACCCGTTTCGAGGAGGGCTGTGTTGCGGCGAGGGCTAAGTACAATTTGCGGCAGGACGGCAGGGTGGAGATAATCAACGCGTGCCGGCTCAATAGCTTTGATGGACGTGTGAAGACGGTGAGGGGCATAGCCAGGGTGGTGGATAAAAAGACCAACGCCAGGCTGAAGGTCAGCTTCTTCTGGCCCTTTTATGGCAAGTACTGGATTATCGACCTGGGCAAAGATTATGAATACGCCGTTGTGGGCAATCCCCGCAGGAATTACCTTTGGATATTGTCCCGCAGACCTGAGATGGATGATGGACTTTACCAACTCCTTCTGAAGAGCCTGGCTGCAAAGGGGTACGACACCTCCCGGATGATCAAAACACCCCAGATCACCGAAGATTCCTCCCCTGATCAGAAAGAACACATAGGCGGATAAGGCGGCGGCAGGATCGATTCAGTCGAGAATAAAATCCCAGGCTGTTTCGTTGATCCAGAGGCTGAAGTAGCCCCTGCCCAGAAGGCCCTTGGGCTTAATGGTATAGAGGTCCGGCCCTATCTGTTTGATATCGAAATCAACATTCTTCCCGAACGCGAGTCTTGGTTTACCCAGCGGCGAAGGTCCGAGAAATCGCATGGGGTTCAGGGTAAGCACCTTGAAGTCGTATTTGCCGGAAAAGACGAAATATTGCACATCTTTCAAAAGAAAATGGACGGGGTTATTGGCTTCGACGTAGATGAGCCCTTCTTCATCAAAGACGATATTGGGTAGCAGCCTTTTGAGACCCTGGCTCGTCTTGATGTAAGCGCCCGGCTCTTTGGGGTTTATCTTGTCATCCTTTGCGTATAATGGAATGGCGACCAACATAATGAGAAGGATGCATATCAGGATCCTGCATCGCGACATGGCCATGTTCATGGATACCTCCGTCTCTTTCATACAATTTACATAAGCGTAACGATTATTCGCCGATCTCTCGGCCCGTCAAATTCCATAAAAAATATCCCCTGCCAGGTTCCAAGCCGTGGTGCGCCCTGGGAAAAAGGGATTGAGACCGATGCGCCTGTGAGTACCGATTTAATGTGGGCATCGGAATTTCCTTCGCTATGCCGGTATGGGTGATTCGCCGGCGCCACTCTCTCAGGGGCGGCGAGAATGTCCTTGATCACGTCCGGATCGGCCTGCTCATTGATGAGAAGACCACAGGTCGTGTGAGGCGTGTAAACATGGAGTAGAGACCCTTGTCTGCCTCCCACTGCGTGAGCGACCTGACCCGTGATGTTGATTGCCTCAATTCTTTTAGAGGTCCTGACGTTCAGTTCGATCACGGTGCGTCTATCCTTTTCGCGGTGCTATCGGCCAGGAACATCCCTTACGCATAACAGGTGCAACTTTGCCGTATCGGTGAAATATAACACAAAAACCGGGGCTTTTTCTAATGATCATTTTACTTGACGTTTTTCGTGGTAATTTGGTAGAAAGTAACATCAAAATCGCCCTCGAATTCAACTTCAAGGATTTGGGTTACAAGTTCGAGAGGCAAGGGCGTAGCCGGAGCAGTTGGTAGCTTGAAAGATATATAAACTTTTTTCGGGGGTACAAGAGTGAAAGGACAAGAGATAAAAGTACTCATAGCGGATCAGATGTCCGAAAGTGCGATAGGGATACTAAAGTCGAATAGCCTTGTCGTGGACGTGAAAACCGGGCTCAAATCTGAGGAACTGCAGGCTATCATCGGTGACTACGACGCGCTCATCGTCAGGAGCGCCACCAAAGCCACAAAAGAGATCATCGAGAAGGGAAACAGATTGCGCATAATAGGCAGGGCCGGCATAGGGGTCGATAATGTCGACGTGGCCGCAGCCACAGAAAAAGGCATTATCGTCATGAACACGCCCCAGGGAAATGCCCTGGCCGCAGCCGAACACAGCATCGCCCTTATGTTCGCGGCAGCCCGTAAGATTGCTTACGCCGACAAGACCATGAAAGAGGGCAAATGGGAAAAGAAGGCCCTCATGGGGATCGAGCTGTACGACAAAACCTTAGGCGTCATAGGAATCGGCAACATTGGCGCCCTGGTGGCCGAAAAAGCGCTTGCGCTCGGCATGCATGTCATTGCTTATGACCTCTTTGTGTCGAAAGAATTCGCGGCGAGCAAAGGGATCGGACTTGTCGATTTCGATACGCTCCTCAAAGAGAGCGACTTTATCGCAATCCACGTGCCTCTCGTAAAAGACACGAGGGACTTAATCAACAAAGATGCCATCGCCAAGATGAAAAAGGGCGCCATCATCATCAATGTGGCCCGGGGCCCTATCGTAAACGCAAAAGACCTTCTGGCAGGCCTTGAGAGCGGACAGGTGGGTTTTGCAGCCCTCGATGTTTTTGATGAAGAACCCCCTGCCAAGGATGATCCGCTCGTGCTTTCGCCGAAAACCGTGTGTACCCCCCATCTCGGCGCCTCTACCGTGGAGGCCCAGGACAAGGTCGCCATAGACATAGCAAACCAGTTCGTCGAATTCTTCTTTTACGGGGTTATCAAAAATAGCGTCAACGTGCCCTCCGTCTCGCTGGAAGTGGCCAAACAGATCGGCCCTTATCTCAAGCTTTCTGAAAACCTTGGAACCGTTGTGTCGGCCATAACGGAATTCCCCATTCAGCAGATACAGATCCAGTATATGGGTGAAATTTCCGAGATGGACACAAAAGTACTCACCCAGGGTATCTTAAAGAACGTCCTCACTCCCCAGATGAGTGGGGTGAATTACGTGAACGCTCCGCTCGCGGCGAAGAAGCGGGGTATCACGGTTAAAGAAGTGAAGATAGCAGAACAGTATGATTTCACCTCGCTCGTCACCATAACCGTAAAAGGCGAAAAGGATGAGAACACCGTCCAGGGAACGCTCTTCGGCAAGAAAGAACCGCGGCTCATTAAAATCAACAATATCTACCTTGAGGCCGATCTTGCCGGTGGCAATATGCTGTTCGTGTACAACCATGACAAACCCGGTGTCATAGCGAGCATTGCCAACGTATTTTACATGCGGGGCATCAACATCGGCGGCATGCATTTCGGAAGAGAGGCCACAGGAGGGCTTGCCATCTCCCTGCTCGACGTGGACAAGGAAGTGGAAGACAGCGTGATAAAGGAGATTCAGGCGTTGCCCAACGTAATTTCGGCAAAAAGGATCGATCTGCCGTAAAGGACCGGCCCATAAAAAGGGACCATAAATGGGGTCAATGGGGTCTTTCCCGTTCACCCCATTTTTTGTGGAGCCGTGAGACAAAATATCTTCCATGAAAGCAGTTATCTTTGATTTTGACGGAACCTTAACCGAGTTGACGCTCGATTTCGGCCACCTGAACAGAGAGATCCTCAACTTCGCCCTGCAACATGTTTCCCCGGAACTCATAGAGGCCTCGCGAAAACAGTATATCGTGGAAACCATATACAAGCTGGCGGAAAATATGGGCGAGCGAGGTCCCAATTTCCAGAAGGGGGCCTTTGAACGGCTGGCATCACTTGAGCTTTACGCCTCCCAGGGAAAGGATGTCTTTCCCTATACCAGGGGCCTCCTCAGAGAGCTCAAACGAAGAACATTGAGAACCGGCATCATTACGAGAACCTGCCGTGCCGTATTGAGACAGGTCTTTCCTGATATGGACGCCTACATAGATGTGGCGGTTACCCGCGAGGATATCCGCGAGGTAAAACCGGACCCGGCTCACGTAACGCGCGCGCTCGACCTTCTCCATGTTGCCCCTGAATATGCGCTCGTCGTCGGAGACCACCCGACCGATATCGCGGCGGGTCGCGCTCTCAACGTGAAAACCGCGGGCGTACTCACGGGCAGAACCGAAAGGGCGGCTTTTGAGGAGGCGGGCGCCACTTACATCATCGACGACATACGGGGCGTGCTTGAGGTCATTTAAAGGGGCTCGTCATCAGCCCCCTCCAACGGCGAAGCCGTATGGAGCCTCCCCGTCTCGCTCAAGAATGAGCTAAGAGAGTATTCAAAACAGGCTCGTCATCAGCCCCCTCGCGCGAGCTTAAGGTGCGATCCATGCACACAGTTCAAGACGGATCGAGGTCTAACCCGATAAATCTATTGCGAAAGCCTGTCACGTCCAGCTTTTGTCAGTCAACACACCCATATTTTGAAAAAAGAGTGGAGGCCAGTGTTGATTGTATCGATTGAGTAGGGTATACTGTCTCATACTGCTGATACACACTCAGTATATAGCATGGACCAAAACGGCTGCTGGAGCGATGAATGATAACATTTAAGGGGGTCCACAAGTGGTTCAAGGACCTCCACGTTCTCAAAAATATCAACCTCCACGTGAACCAGGGAGAGGTAGTGGTTGTGTGCGGGCCCTCAGGCTCGGGGAAATCAACGCTCATCCGCACCATTAACAAATTGGAGCCTATCGACAGGGGCACCCTCGTTGTAGACAGCGTAGACCTTTCAGACAAAAAGGCCGATATCAACAAACTCAGGGCCGAGATCGGCATGGTCTTTCAGCAGTTCAACCTTTACCCCCACATCTCCGTATTGAAGAATGTTACCCTCGCACCCACAAAGATTCGCAAAATGAACCGCAGGGACGCGGAAGATCAGGCAATGGCTCTGTTGGAACGCGTGGGCCTGGGAGAAAAAAAGAACTCGTACCCCACGCAGCTTTCCGGTGGACAACAGCAGAGGGTCGCGATCGCCCGTGCGCTTGCCATGAAACCA
This sequence comes from Syntrophorhabdaceae bacterium, assembly GCA_035541755.1. NCBI lineage: Bacteria > Pseudomonadati > Thermodesulfobacteriota > Syntrophorhabdia > Syntrophorhabdales > Syntrophorhabdaceae > Syntrophorhabdaceae bacterium. Next base: position 36,922 of record DATKMQ010000072.1, on the reverse strand, counting down.
CGGATTATGCTTTTTGACGAACCAACATCGGCACTCGATCCGGAGATGATCGGCGAGGTGCTCCTCGTTATGAAGGACCTTGCCCAGTCGGGTATGACCATGATGGTGGTGACGCATGAAATGGGCTTTGCCCGCGAGGTCTCGGACAGGGTGATATTTATGGACGAAGGCGAGGTGCTCGAAGAGGCCCACCCTGAAGAGTTTTTCAAGAACCCCAAGCATGAAAGGGCTAAGCAGTTCTTAAAAGAAGTGCTTTCACCCATGCACTAATATTAAGAAGGAGGAAGACCATGAAAAGATTTGCCGTAATGATGTGTGCACTGTTACTCCTGGCCGGTCTGTACGGGACTGTATTCGCAGCAGATACGCTCGATACCGCCAAGAAGAAAGGCGTGCTCGTGGCCGGAGTCAAGGACTCAACGCCCGGATTCGGCTTCGTTGATGAGAAAACCCGTGAGATCGTTGGCTACGATGTGGATTTCGTGAGAGCTATCGCCAATAAACTCGGCGTCAAGCTTGAATTGAAACCGGTCACATCGTCAACCCGCATGCCGCAGTTGACCGAAGGTAATATCGATATCATCGCCGCGACCATGACAAAGAACGAGGAACGGGCCAAACAGATTGACTTCAGCTATACCTATTTCCTCACCGGCCAGAAGTTCATCGTGAAAAAGGGATCGGTGAAATCTCTTGCCGACCTTGACGGAAAAAGGATAGGCACCGCCAAAGGGTCCACCTCCGAGCAGAATGCAGCCAAGGCGTTACCCAAAGCCACAGTCCTCTCCTTTGACGATTACCCTCAGGCGCTACTCGCCCTGCAGCAGGGCAAAGTATTCGCCGTAACGACGGACGAGTCGATTCTCGCCGAACTGCTTGCCCACGCACCTAATAAAGATCAGTACGAAATCCCCAATATCCAGATCTCCGATGAACCGTACGGTCTGGGCATGCGCAAGGGAGACAAGAATTTCGTCGCCTTCGTGAACCAGACCCTGCTAGACATGGAGAAGAGCGGCGAGGCCAAGAGGATATTCGACAAATGGTTCGGACCGAATTCGGCCACACCAATGCAGAGGGGTAATTTTAAGATTACGGCCGACAGATAAACAAACAGGCATGGAGTATCGGGCGGCGCTACAAAAGCCCGATACTCCATAAATACATCCGCGCGAGGTCTACTCTCGTTGTTCAATTATCACTTCGACTGGTCGATCGTAACATCCGGGAAGTACGCCGATTGGCTCCTCACAGGCATCAAAACCACCTTTGAGCTTTCGGCGGTTTCCATTGTGCTCGCCTTCGTCTTAGGCTTGCTCATCGCGGTCATGCGCATGAGCAACGTGCGACCGATCCGCTGGTTCGCGCACGGGTATCTCGAGTTTTTCCGCAATACCCCGCTCCTCGTGCAGATATTCTTCTGGTACTTCGGGTCATACAAGTTACTCCCCACGGCCGTAAACGACTGGCTCAACAACATGAACTTCGAATTCTCCGCCGCCGTCATCGCGCTCACGATTTATACATCAGCCTTTATCGCGGAAGACATCAGATCGGGCGTGCGTTCGATCCCGAAGGAGCAGATGGAGGCGGCCAGGAGCTCGGGATTCTCCTATTTACGTTCCATGCAATACATCATCCTGCCCCAGGCGGTGAGACTCACCATACCGCCGCTCATCAATCAGTTCCTCAATCTCACAAAGAACTCTTCCCTCGCAATGACGATTGGTGTCGTGGAACTGACCTATCAGGCGCGGCAGATAGAAAGCTATACCTTTAAAGGCTTTGAGGCTTTTACAGCGGCAACACTCGTATATGTGGTGATCTCCTTTATCATTACGGGGCTCGTAACGCTTTACAGCAGGCAGATGCTAACCCCCATGAAGGCTAAATAAGATGAGCGGCGCCGGGCTTGATTTTACCGTTATCTGGAAGAACCTGACCTATTTCTTTATAGGTCGCTTTCCACACGGGGCTTTAGGTGGCATTGCGCTCACTTTGTATCTCGCCGTGGTTGCGTGCGTTCTTTCTTTCCTCGGCGGCCTGGTTCTCGGGATGCTCAACATATCGCACAACCGGGTAGTGAAATGGGTCTCCCTGTCTATAGTCAATATTATCAGGGGTATGCCGCTACTCATGGTTATCTTCTGGATGTATTTTCTCCTGCCGGCCATGATGGGCCATACGGTCTCCGAAAGCTGGACGGTCATCGTGGCTCTCACGCTTTTTACGTCCGCCTATATGTCACAGATTGTAAAGGCCGGCATCGACAGCATACCCAAAGGGCAGACCGAAGCGGGTCTTTCCACGGGGCTTCATCCCTGGCAGGTAATGGTTTTGATCGTTCTTCCCCAGGGGTTGCGCAACATGATCCCTTCTTTTGTGAATCAGTTTGTTTCCATGATAAAGGATACCTCCCTCGCCTTTATCGTCGGGGTTTCGGAGCTGACCCATGTGGCCACGCAGATCAACAATCGCACTATTATATATCCCACCGAGATCTTCCTCTTTATCGCGGTCATTTATTTTATCATCTGCTACGCCTTTACGAGCCTCTCACGATGGCTGGAGAAGCGCCTAGCCTGGCGAAAATGAGCTTCGCCGCCAAATAAGCGCGGACGATGACGCGTATCCCCGCATTCCCCAAGAACATTTTCAAACGATAGTTGTCTCACCGGGCTCACGCCCCTGATACTTCTAAAGCTCTAATGGCTTCGCTGCATGTGGGACGGGCGTAGGCACCGATATGTGCTGATTTTGTCTTTCAAGGCGTATATGGTATATTGCAGTATCCTAATGTGTGAGGAGGAATGATGAAAAACAGGAATATTGCACGGCTCATCTGGCTCGTTGTCTTTTTTGGCGGTTTTTTTCTCGTCACGGGTGTTGCGGTCGAGGCGGCGAGCAAGACGGCCAGCAAGGGCGTCAAGAAGGCTGACGCTCGCGCCCCCAAACAAGGGGTCGCCAATCAGAACATAGAAGAAACATTCAAAAAGGCCTTTCCCAAGGTCCCCTTTGATTCCATCAAGCCCACCGACATGAAAGGCGTATATGAAGTAACCAAGGGCGCGGAGGTTATTTACTTCATTGCTGATCCAGGCTACATCTTCGTGGGCGACATTATCAGCAAGGAAGGCAAGAGCTTAACCGAACAGAGGAAAGGGGAGCTTATGGCTGACAAAGCCAAGAACGTCCCGCTGGACAAGGCCATTAAGATAGGGAGCGGGAAAAATACTGTCCTCGAATTTACCGATCCCGATTGCCCGTACTGCAGAAAGGCCGCGGAATTCCTGGAACAGAGAACGGATGTTACGCGTTACGTATTCTTCTTCCCTCTCCCCATGCATCCAGATGCCGAGAACAAGGTGAAGTTCATTTTTTGTGCGGAAGACAGGGCAAAGACGTATGAGGAAGCCATGAAAGGCAAGTACGACGATCAGAAGTACGAGAAGTGCGACAAGCCGGAGGCCGCGGAACTCTTAAGGCTCCATAAGGAGCTTGGCGGCAAGATGGGTATAAACGGCACACCTTTCTTCATTATAAACGGCAAGAAGTCGGTGATAGGCGCCAATATACCGGAAATGGAATCGGCCTTGAATCAGTGATCTCGCGCGGGGTTAACCGTTGCTGTACGGATTTGACGGAAGGAATCCTCTCATCGGACAGGAAAGCTACGTGAGCGAGACGGCCCTCGTCCTGGGCGATGTGAAGATCGGAAACAATTGCTATATAGGTCACGGAGCCATAGTCCGCGGGGATTATGGCTCTATCGTTATCGGTTCGGGTACGGCTGTAGAAGAGGGTGTCATCATGCATGCCCCTCCGAAAGAGGCCTTACTCGTAGGCGAGCGAGTGACGATCGGTCATGGCGCAATTATCCACGCTGCCAAAGTCGGTGATCTTTCAGTCATAGGTATGGGTGCGATCTTAAGCATCCGTTCCGAGGTGGGTAAGCGAGCGATTGTAGCCGAGGGTGCGGTCGTTAAGATGGGTCAGGTAATCCCCGATGAGGTGGTGGCGGGCGGAAATCCTGCCAGGGTGCTCCGTAAGGTCACTAAGAAGGATATAGATCACTGGGATTGGGGCAAGGCATTGTACATCGACCTCGCCAGGAAATATCTCTCGGGAGCCATGGAGAAACTATAAGAAATGGAAAAGGTGCTCGTAGAAAAACTACCGGAGACAAAACAGATAGACGGCGCAAAACGCTGGGTGGATGAGAAAGGCGAATTCGTCCAGATATCGTACCATGAAGACATAGGACACGTGGCTTTCTTTGAGTTGAAGAAAGGCCAATTTCGGGGAAACCATTATCATGAAAAAAAGGAAGAAACCTTCTACGTGATCAGCGGGAGCATTCGCGCCATTTTTGCCGATGTGGATACGCTCGCGAAACAGGAACGGATACTCACAAAAGGGGACAAGGTGCACGTCCCTACCCGCATAGGGCACGCGTTTTTCGGACTTGAAGATGCGCTCGTTGTCGAATACAGCCCTCAATATTACGATAAAAAGGACGCGTTGAAAATGGACCTCGGAGATTGAAATGGGTGAGATAAAGAGCGCAATTGAGCTTGCCATGGAACGTACGAGAAATATCGTTATCGATGAGGAAGAGCGTCAGGACCTCATGAAGAAGGATATGGACAATAAAGTCCGCGCCGCTCTCCGACGATACATGGAGGGCATGACAGATCCCCAGAGTGCGCAAAGGGAACTCGGTGGCATAAAGGGAGACGAGAAGGCACGAGATGCCATATTAGCAGGCCTTCTCATCGAACGGTTCGGCTTGAGCAGAGAAACAAATCAAAGGCTTTTTCTTCTTTTGCATCTGGTGACCGACCCGTCACGATACAAGGAATTGGAAGGCGAATTGAAGGCACTTGAAGACGATTTTGCAGACGAAGCCAACAGAAGACGGGTCGTCGTCGCCCGGGATATCGGTGACAGGCTCAAACAAATGGGTGTGACGGGTAGCGCCGTTGAGCCCAATGTCGAGACATGGGACGAATGGAAACAAGGCCTCCATCAGGTTGAAATGAGCTTTAGCGCACGGCTCTTAACATGGAAGCAAAGGGCCGATCACATACTTAATCCTTAACAAGGAGAACTATGCAGCTCAAACATGTGCCTCGGTTTGGAACCAAGTATTGGACCGCTTTGATTCTCGCGAGCATCTTCGGCGCGAATACGGGCGATTTTCTCTCCGATGTTATGAAACTCGGCCATATCGCGGGTCTCCCGTTTCTGGCCGTGCTTTTCGCCCTCGTCATCATTGTGGAGCGATTCGATTCTTCCGAGCACACCGCCTACTTCTGGTCGGCCATAGTCATCATCAGGACCTCTGCCACTAACATCGGTGATATCGGCCACGACCTGCACCTCAGGGCACCGCTCACACTCAGTGCTTTCGCCATCGCCCTTTTTATCACAGTCCTCTCGTGGCAGGCGTCTGCCAGGGCAAACAAACCAAAAACCGGACAGGGTTCAACGGCAATATCGACAGTACCGGTGTACTGGTTCGCAATGTTGCTCGCCGGCGCCCTGGGCACGGTCCTCGGGGATTATTTTTCCTTCGGGCTAAAACTCGGGACCCTAAGATCGACGCTCACTTTGAGCATACCGCTCGCCCTCGCCTTATCTTTCGGCGGCACCTTGTTGCGCACGCAGTTACTCTACTACTTCCTGACCGTCGTGCTCATACGCGCTGCCGGAACCGCGGCGGGCGACTTTGCGGCGCACACCATCGGTCTCAAATTGAGCACGCTCGTATCGGGCATCGTATTCGTTGCAACGCTCGCCCTGTGGAGGCAAGAAGCGCGGAGCGAATCGGAGACGGAGCTCTCGGGCACGTAAAGCCACGACCCATCTAAAATCGCACAATCCGGTAGCTCCAGATGGCAGTAGCACGATTCCCCTTATCCGAACCGGCTATGGTCGCGACTGAGGAACAAAATGCGCGTGCGATCGCGTCAAGGGGTCAGAAAGAAACATTTGAGGTAGTCGCCTTCGATGAAGGGAACGGACCGTGGATGATCGACACCGTGCGTATACGTTTCGATGATGTGAAAGTGCTTTCTCACCCGAGCCCCCGCCTCTGACAAAAGAAAGCGAAATTCTGTAAGCGACAGGTGGTTCGAACAGGAACAGGATACAAGGACCCCGTGGTCGGATAGCGCCCTCATGGCCATCTCGTTGATGCCTTTATACCCCGCAATGCCCTCCTTCTTCTTCCTGCGATCTTTGATAAAGGCCGGCGGATCGAGTACGATCACGTCAAATCGTTCGTCGCCTGCTTTGAGAAAGCGCTTCACATCCTCTATCACGAACCGGCATACGTTCAAACTAAATCCGTTAAGTCTCACATTCTCTCTGGCAAGCGCGATCGCGCTCTCGGAGGTGTCCACACTGGTGACCGACCTCGCCCCTCCCGCGAGCGCGTATACGGAAAAGCCTCCCGTGTAGGAAAAGCAGTTGAGCACCGAAGCGTTTCCCGTATACTTGAGGAAGGCCCTTCGTTTATCCCGCTGGTCAAGAAAAAAGCCTGTCTTCTGGCCGTGTTTTACGTCGACGAGAAACTGCAGGCCATTTTCTTTGATAGTAACGAGTTGAGGTACGGTTCCGGAAAGACTACCCTCTGCGTCCTCAAGACCGTCAAATTTTCTCACGGCCACGTCGGAGCGCTCATAGATGCCCTGAGGGCGTATTATGTTTTCCAGAGCGGCGACTATTTTTTCCTTCCAGCGCTCGATACCTGCCGTATGAAACTGCACCACGAGGCAGTCGGCGTACTTATCCACAATCAAACCCGGCAGGAGATCGTTTTCTCCGTTCACCACGCGAAAGGCGTTTGTCTCGTCGCTTTCCACGTACTTTTTTCGTATGTCATAGGCCCTTTTTATCCGCCTCGCGAAGAATTCTTCGTCTAAGTCTTCATTCTTGTCGTAGCCCCAGATTCGGACTGCGATCTGGGAATAGGAACTGAAATATCCGAACGCGAGGAATTCCCCTCTCTCGCTCATGAGTTTAACCGGAGTACCCGGTTTGATACCGTCAGGGATTCCGACCAATGCCTGGGAGAAAACCCAGGGATGAAAGCCCGCCACGGGACCTGTTCGGTTTTGCTTCACAGTAAGATCGATCATAGGGCCGATCAATATCATACCCGTTCTTGTGCGAAATGGCATCAACAAATTGACGGCAAAGGGGTTGTGGGAGACGTGGCAAGTTCTTATAGTTACCGTATGAAAACAAATCGGGGACCACGATGAGCAGACTCAAAGAATTGCGAACACCTGTTTTCTGGGTTGAAGGACATCCGGGAAGCCTTGACCGCACAAGCTGGCAGATCGAGGTCAAGGGCCTGTGCGAAAGTCCGAAAAAGTTTTCCTGGCAGGAACTTGTGGCCTTGCCCAAGACCGTGGTCGATGCGCGCCTCACAAGCGTAACCCGGTTTTCTGTGCGCGGACGATGGGGCGGGATTCCGCTTGGCGAGATACTTGATCTCACGAAGTCCAGGCCTGCGGTAAAGTATGTACGTTTCCGGTCGATCAAGAATGTCTACGACACATCCATACCGCTTGAAGTCGCCTTACGGGAAAAGACCTTGCTCGCCTATGAGTTCGACGATGAGCTTCTTGAAGAAGACTACGGGGGACCGGTAAGGGCGTTCTGTCCCTATCTGTGGGGTTACAAGTCGGCAAAAAGCGTGATAGAGGTTGAGCTCATGGACCACTATGTCTCGGGGTTCTGGGAAACAAGGGGATACACGGATGATGCACTGATAACATCGGGGGTCGTGAGGGACATGAATTCACAGGGAAGAATGCGGCCCATCCCTGATGGAGAAGTCATCCACTTTCTCGATGAGTGATATTAAGCTCGCCCTGAACGCGCAATATCAGACGAGAAGCACCGGGAAAGACGGGATAATATAATACCATTGACAAAGGGCAAACAAGGGGCTTATGTATAGGGAAGGCTTTTTTTAAACATCTTTGAAAAGGAGAATATCATGAGCCAGGCGCAGGCGGTAACGGACGGAGATTTTGCTAAAGAGGTGCTCGAATCGGGCATACCGGTTCTCGTTGATTTCTGGGCAACATGGTGCGGACCCTGCCAGGCAATGGGACCTGTTGTCGATACGGTGGCCGGAGAATATGCGGACAAGGTGAAGGTACTCAAATTGAACGTGGACGAAAACCCCGTAACGCCCTCCAAATACGGTGTCAGGGGTATTCCGACGCTTATCCTTTTCAACAAGGGTGAGGTGGTCGATAGAATTATCGGCGCTCAGCCCAAGGGCTCGGTGGACACGCTTATAAAAAAAGTTATGGCCTGAGATGGACCCTGACAGGCGCAAAGGATACTTTGGGGCAGTCCTCGAAGAGCCGTTCGCTCGCCTGCTCGATATCCGGCTCAAGGACGTGTCCGAAGGATACGCCCTGTGCGAGATGGACTATCGGGAAGATATGGATAATCTTTACGGCATGGCGCACGGAGGTGCTATCTTCGGCCTCATCGACGAGGCATTCGAGGTTTCCTCAAACAGTCACCAAAACATGGCAGTGGCATTGAATATGAATGTTACGTACATGAGGCCGCCGCCAAAGCACGCCACCCTTGTCGCTGAATCAAAAGAAACGCACAGAACCAAGAAAACGGCATCCTACTATATCACCGTCACGAACGGCAGCGACCTCGTGGCTGTGTGTCAGGCGCTGGTCTACATCAAGAACGAGCCTGTGTCATTTCTTAACGACGAAAGCAGATAAACCCCGAAGAACCTATTGTGATTTGAGATGTATGCGTGAACAAAGCCCCCTAATTGGCCACGTAAGGGATGCGTACGCCATGTGGCAAAGGCTTAAACGGACGCCGTCATATTGAGATTATCGGCTATTATTTTGTGGCTTGTTTTGGTTGCACGGTAACGTGGGCTTTCTTGTCTTTCTCAGCCACAACTACAACCCTGTCGTCATTCACGTAGTAGATGATAACGTCTCCGACAAGCTTATCCTGGCCCTGATACACAACAACATCGCCCTTGAGCGTGATCTCACCCTTGCCATTGTCGAAGGTAGCTTCCTGGCACGTGGCCGTGCGGTCCTGTTTCACGATCTTCACGTTTCCCTTTGCGTAAGCCTTCTCTATCTCATTGGTGGTTTCGCTCGTGTGTGCTTCCATGGTATCAGCGAAGATAAATAGATCTTCCTGCTTGGCGATGACGCTCCCCTTGAAGACCACGTATTTTTCCTTGTCGAAACCTTCCATAGTGTCGGACACGATATCAACGGGTTTTTTCTTATCGAAGAACGATAGCGCTTTGTCCTGCTCTTTGGTGGGCCCCTTGTCTTGCCCCCTGACGGGCGCTTTGTCGCCTGCCATGTCTTGCTGCGGCGTATCATTTGACGCACTCGCCGCCATTTGAGGGCTCAACACGATGTTTCTTTTCTTCGGCTCTTCGTACAGGGAAAGTGGGCCTTGCGCTGCCACAGGTTGCAATTTTGCCTGTAAGGGGGCCTGCGCCGCCGGCTGCAGCGTCTTCCTCCCCCTTATGGAGGAGCTATTCGTCCGCGTCAAAGGACTGTTGGGATACTGAACACGCAGCGTTGCCATATACTGATCGCTTTTCGCTTTGTCACCTAACGCACGGTAAGAGGCGGCCAGATAAAACAGGGCCCTATCCACGCCCTTTGCCCCAGGATACTTCTGAATCAAGTATTCAAGCCGTATAATCGCCGAGTTGTAGTGGAAGGTCCTGTAATAGAATTCACCCACATACAATTCACGGTCGGCGAGCTTCTGGTACATCCTTTTAAGTCGCTCCCGCGATTCCACCTCATAAGGATTTCCCGGGAAACGGTTCATCAGGTAGGTGAGCCTTTCAATAACTTTCAGCGTATATGCAGGGTCTCTGTCGATACTGAGTGATTCTTTTTCATAGCACTCCCCCAGTTTGGAAAGTGCATAAGGGATATTTTCGTCTTCCGGATAGGCCTTCAAGAAATCTTCATACACCCCGGCTGCAAGGGTATATTCTCTCCTGGCGAAATAGACATCTCCGAGCTTGACCCCCGCCACCACCGCCAGAGGATCAAACGGGTGATTTTCCCGTATCGCAGAAAATTTTTGAATGGCCTGATCGTACTTCTTCGCCTGCATGAGGTTCACGCCGTCAACGTAGAGATTTCCTGCGCTATCCACCTTCTTGGGCCCTTTAGAAGCGCAGGCAAAAAGCGCAAAACCTATTAAGACAGTGATGATGACTTTACGCATTGCGCATTAGTATAACAGAAGGAAAAAAATTATGCTATTCTTAAAATTGTGCAGGCACGAGAGCTGATCAAGCGAGGCATGGCTTATTTCCGCATCGGTTGTGATGAAGAGAAACTTAGGGCGCTCGTCTTCTACGTAGAAGAGCTCATGCGATGGAACAAGAAGATAAACTTAACCGGGATAAGGGACACGCGACTTATCATTTGCGAGCTTCTCTATGACGCCTTTTTTCTCCATGGATATATGCAAAACGTCGATTCGCTTATGGACCTCGGTACGGGTTCCGGTGTGCTTGCCATACCTCTTTCCATACTAAATGAAAATGTTCGCATCTTTGCGGTTGATAAGAGCCTGAGAAAAATACAGTTTCTCAGGCATATCAAGAGGACCTTGAACTTGAGGGGGCTTCAACCGCTGCACGGACGCTCGGAAGAGATCGCGTGTCTCGGGGTGGAGAGCCTTGTGGTAAAGGCCTTTGGCACCGTGGACGCCATATTGGAAACAGGCGGGGTCCATGTGAAATACGGCGGCAGGGCGCTCATCGTCAAGGGAAAGAGCGGGGTGCCGGTTGATTACAGGGGATTTATCCTTGAAGATACCATAGGTTATGAGCTTCCAGAGGTTTCAAAACCATATACGCTCCTCGTGTACAAAAAAGTTTCATAGAGAAATGAATTATGGTATGGTAATAAACCCATCATGGTAATATCCATAGCAAATCAAAAGGGAGGCGTGGGGAAGACCACCACGGCGGTCAATCTTTCCGCGTCTATCGCGGTTGCGGAGCAGAGGACGCTCGTGATCGACATGGATTCCCAGTGTAACACGACCTCAGGGTTCGGAATATCCTACAATCGGTCTTACGATCATATTTACCATGTACTTATAGGGGAGAAGAGTATTCAAGAAGTTATCAGAAAAACGGAAATCCCTTACCTCGATATCATCCCTTCCCATCCTGACCTCATCGGCGCCGAGGTTGAGCTGCTCGACACTGATCAAAGGGAATACCGGCTGAAGAGGGCCCTCGACGGGCTAAAGGATACGTATACGTACATCTTCATCGACTGTCCGCCTTCGCTCGGCCTTCTCACGATCAACGCTCTCGCCGCGTCCGATTATGTGATCATCCCTTTGCAGTGCGAATATTTTGCCCTTGAGGGACTCGCGCTCCTTTTGAGGACCATATCGATCTTCCAGAAGAAGTTGAATCCCAGGCTTGAAGTCATGGGTATACTCCTCACCATGTTCGACCGGAGAAATAACCTCTCCTTCAGGGTCTGGGAAGAGGTGAATCAGTGTTTCAGCGACACCGTCTTCAAAACCGTGATCCCGAGGAACATAAAACTGAGCGAATCGCCAAGTCATGGAAAACCCGCCCTGCTTTATGATATAAGTTCACGTGGCGCGGAGAGCTATCTCCAGCTTGCCTCGGAAATCATCGAAAAAAGGAGCGTCCATTGAAAAAGGATCCCCTGGGCCGAGGGCTCTCGGCAATCTTGAACGATATCGAAGAGAAGGGATCGAGCAAGCTCATCCCGATCGATCAGATCGTTCCCAACAGGACCCAGCCGAGATTGAAAATGGACGAAAAGACCATATCGGAGCTTGCCGCGTCGATCAGGGAAAAAGGGCTGCTCCAACCCATCATACTGAAACGAAAGAATAAGGGTTACGAGATCATCGCCGGTGAGAGACGCTTTAGAGCTGCAGTGCTCGCGGGGCTCAAAGAGGTACCTGCGATCGTAAAGAATGTGGACGACAGGGAGGCCCTGGAGATCGCCCTTGTGGAAAACCTTCAGAGGGAGGACTTGAATCCGGTCGAAATAGCTATAGTCTACGAAAGATTTGTGGAAGAGTTCAGTTTCACGCACGAAGAAGTTGCCCAGAAGATGGGGGTGGACCGAAGCTCTGTATCCAACGTACTGCGCCTTCTCAAACTGCCTCCCTGGATAAAAGAACTCATTACAGACGGAAAATTGACTCAGGGACATGCCCGCGCCCTTCTGTCTCTTAAGAACGAAAAGGAACAAAAACGATTTGTCGATAGGGTGCTGAAAGACGGGGTATCGGTCAGGGAACTGGAGAGACAGACACGCAAGAAGGCCTCCCTCAAAAACCCCGCGTTCGCCTTAGTCGAGGAGGACCTGCAGAAGGCCCTCCAGACCAAGGTTGATATCACCTTTAAAAGGAATAAAGGCAAGATAATCATTGAGTTTTACTCCAAGGAAGACCTGGAAAGAATCGCGGAGCGGATAGCCGAATCCTGATTGCACAAAAATCCTGTAAAAATTACGTTGAAAATCAAAATTGTTTATGGTACAAAGCTACGGTACGGATTATGTGAAATAAATCGCTAACTCGCCAAGGATGTCCGATGATAAATTTTGATGTCACGATCCTTTATCAGTTTGCAAATTTTCTGATCCTCTTAATCCTTTTAAATTTCTTCCTATTTAAACCGGTGCTCAAAGCCCTCGCCAGGAGAGAAGAAACCATGAGCGGGCTTGCCGAGCGCGTGGAGAAAGCAAAGAAAGATTCGGAAGACCTGGAAAAACGTTACGACGAGATGGCCCGCATGCAGAGAAAGCCGATACTGGAGAACAAGGACACGGCCGTTTCCGAGGCCAATGCCGGCGCCATGAAGATCGTCGGGAAGGCCCGACTGGAACTCTTCGACGAACTGACAAAGATCAAAAGCGAGATCGAGACCCAGGGAAAGAAGATTTACGATACGCTCAGAGCGGACGTAGACAAGCTCTCTCGAGGGGTTGCAGAAAAAATACTGAATCGGAGCTTGTAATGACTCAGGGGGACATGTCCGTTTGGGCCACGATCGTGGCGTTCTTTAAGCACGTGCCGCTTATTCTCTATCTGATCGCCAACTTTCTCATTGTCGTAGTCATCGCGGTGAAATACGGGAGAAAACCGGTGAACGATTTTCTTTCGAACCGCCGCCGTACCATTGAGGAAAAACTGAAAGAAACTAAGAATCTGCTCGATCAGGCTCAAGTGCTCAAGGCGACATACGAAAAGAAGCTCGCCGGGCTCGACCAGGAAATAGAAGCCTTCAGGAAGAAGATCGTGGACGAAACGGAAAAAGAGAAGGCCAAGATCATCGCCGAAGCAACGCAATTCGCGTCCAAAATGAAAGACCAGGCGCGCTTAACCTATGAGCAGGAACTCAAAGAGACGAAGAATAAGATTAAAGAGAACATAACGGGGCTTACCGTCGAGGCCGCAGGCAAGCTCATAGCGGAAAAGATGAGTAAAGCTGACCACGAAAAAATGGTAGAGGATTTCATCACAAAGCTGAGGAGTCTCAATTGATTAGCCAGTCCATCGCACGAAAGTATGCAAAAGGATTATTCAGCGTCGGTGAAAAAGACGGGAAGTACATGGAGTATTTTCGAGAATTCGATCAGGTCATGGAGATATTTGATAAAGAGAATCGTCTGAAAAAGGCCCTCATGCTTCCTTTGATTGAGGTGGGGAAGAGAAAGGAACTCTTAGGCGATGTGGTAAGAAGGCTTCAGATATCGGCTCCTCTTGCCGGTATGTTCACCATGCTCCTGGAAAACAACAGAATGGCATATCTCCCCTTCATAAAAGAGGCGTACAGTCGGCTTGTCGACGAAAAGGAAGGCAGGATCAAGGGAACCGTCTGGTCGGCCTACCCGCTCGAAGAAGCCACGAAAAAGCGCATAGAAAATGAACTGAGCGCCAGGCTGCGCCAGGAGGTCATCCTCACCTGTCTCGAGGATAAAAGCCTCATCGGCGGCGTCAAGGTAATGATCCGGGGGACTATCATCGACGGCAGCGTGAAACAGCAACTCGCCACGTTGAAGGAAAATATACTGAAGGAGTAGAGTCTATGGAGATTAAGGCCGACGAAATAAGCAGGATCATAGAGCAGAAGATATCGGGCTTTGAAAAGGAGGTAAACCTCCAGGAAACCGGCGTGGTCATTTCTATCGGTGACGGCATTGCCCGTATATACGGACTTGAGAATGCCATGTCCGGCGAACTTCTCGATTTTCCTCAGGGCATCACCGGCATGGCGCTTAACCTCGAAGAGGATAACATCGGCGCTGTTGTTTTCGGGGATGATTACAAGATCAAGGAAGGCGACCTGGTAAAAAGAACAGGCAGGATTGCCCAGGTGCCCGTCGGCGAAGCCCTTGTCGGCAGGGTTGTTGACGGTCTCGGCACTCCCATAGACGGCAAGGGGCCTTTGAACGCCAAGGAATTCAGAAACGTTGAACAGATGGCCCCGGGCGTGGTTGTACGTCAGCCCGTGAAAGAACCGCTGCAGACAGGCATTAAGGCGATTGATTCCATGATCCCCATCGGGAGGGGCCAGAGAGAGCTCATCATCGGTGACAGGGGCACAGGAAAAACGGTCATCGCCATCGATACGATCATCAATCAGAAAGGAAACGACGTATTCTGTATCTATGTAGCTATCGGACAGAAGAGGTCTTCCGTTGCCAGGACCGTTGATCTGCTTACATCTTACGGCGCCATGGAATATACGACTGTGGTTGCCGCCACGGCAAGCGATACGGCGCCTTTGCAATATCTGGCCCCGTTCTCGGGCTGCTCCATGGGTGAGTATTTCCGCGACACGGGCCGGCATGCCCTCATCGTCTATGATGATCTTTCAAAGCACGCTGTCGCGTACCGGCAGCTTTCACTCCTTTTAAGGCGGCCGCCCGCGCGCGAGGCTTACCCCGGCGATATTTTCTATCTCCACTCCAGGCTCCTCGAAAGGGCAGCAAAATGGGACGACGCCCACGGGGCAGGCTCGCTCACCGCACTTCCCATCATCGAAACCCAGGCGGGCGACGTCTCCGCTTACATCCCGACAAACGTTATCTCCATCACCGATGGTCAGATATATCTGGAGCCGGAGCTCTTCTATTCGGGCATCAGACCGGCAATCAACGTGGGTCTTTCCGTATCGAGGGTCGGCGGCAACGCACAAATCAAGGCAATGAAACAGGTGGCAGGCAGACTGAGACTGGAACTTGCCCAGTACCGGGAAATGGCTGCATTCGCCAAATTCGGAAGCGACCTTGATAAGGCAACGCAGGCGCTGCTCGCTCGCGGCTCCCGTCTGACCGAGCTTTTGAAACAAGGCCAGTATGTACCGATCCCTGTTGAGAAGCAGGTTGTTCTGATGTATGCCGGCGCCAATGGATACATCGACACGTATCCGGAGACCGCGCTCAAGAAATACGAGCTGGAAATGATCAAGTTCATGGAAGAGAAATACCCAACCGTACTTGCTGACATCAAGACGAAGAAGGCCATTGACCCATCCACCGATGAAAGCCTCCACAAGGCTTTGGATGAGTTCAAGGAAATATTCACCTATTAAGAGCGAACTATGGCTACGCTAAGAGATATTAAAAGAAAGATCGGCAGTATCAACAGCACGCAGACCATAACGCGAACCATGAAGATGGTCTCCGCGGCAAAGTTGAGAAGGGCCCAGGAAGACCTGGAGAAAATAAAGGATTACGCGGTCAAGATAGAGGAGCTCACCGGCCGGGTTATCAAGAACATGCCCGAAGACGCGCATCCGCTGCTTGCAGCGAGAGATGAAATCAAAAAGGTGCTCATCGTGGCCATCGGCTCGGACCGCGGCCTGTGCGGAGGCTTCAATCTCAATATCGGCCTTCACGCACAGAATTTTATCCGGCAGAACAGCCATAAATTTGATCGCATCGGCGTATATGTATTTGGCCGAAAGGTGAGAGATTACCTGACGAGGAGAAAGGTCGATATCGTCAAGAGCCGGACTGACATTAAGGCAGTCGAGCAGGCTTTTGCGGATGAGGTTGCCAACGAATTGATCGGGCTTTATCTCTCCGGCGAGTTCGACAAGATTTACATCACCTACACGTATTTCAAATCGGCCGTAAAACAGGAGATCGTCTTCGATGAATTCCTCCCGATAAAGACGCCGGAGCAAGCCGAGTATATCGATTATCTCTGCGAGCCGGATCGGGTAAAGATCGTCGAATCTCTCATCCCGAAATATATCAGCACGAAGATCTACTACGCCATCGTGGAATCACAGACCTCAGAGCACGCGGCGAGGATGAGCGCCATGGAGAATGCCACGAGCAACTGCGGAGAGATGGTGCGGTATCTCACCCTTGTCTACAACAAGAGAAGACAGGAAAGCATAACCAGCGAGATGATGGACATCGTTGGCGGCGCTGAAGCTTTACGAGGAACCTAAAAGGAGGAAGATAGATGGGCGTTGAAGTCAGAGGCAAGGTAGTGCAGGTAATAGGTACGGTAGTAGATTTCAGATTTCCATCGGATCAGCTTCCGCCAATATACGGTGCAGTTTATGTAACAAACCCTACGATCAACGACAAACAGGAGAACCTTATCCTCGAAGTTGCCCAGCACGTGGGGGACAGCACGGTCCGTTGTATCGCTATGAACACGACTGACGGACTCTTAAGGGGCCAGGACGCGGTCTACAAAGGGGGCCAGATCACAATCCCCGTCGGTAAAGAGATATTGGGAAGGGTGCTCAATGTGGTCGGCGAGCCTGTTGACGGCAGCGGAGCTGTGACCACCAAAATGACCTACCCGATTCACAAACCGGCGCCAACGCTCGTCATGCAGAATACGAATATTGAAATCCTGGAAACAGGCGTCAAGGTCATCGACCTGCTCGAACCGTACTCCAAGGGCGGTAAGGTTGGGCTTTTCGGCGGCGCAGGCGTGGGCAAAACCGTCGTGATCATGGAGATGATCCACAACATCGCCATGCATCACGGAGGTATATCCGTTTTCGGCGGCGTGGGTGAGCGAACAAGAGAAGGAAACGATCTCTGGCTCGAAATGAAAGGCTCAGGCGTTCTCGACAAGACGGCCCTCATATACGGCCAGATGACCGAAGTCCCGGGCGCCCGCGCCAGGATCGGCCTCACGGCCCTCACCGCAGCGGAGTACTTCAGGGATGAGGAAGGCCAGGACGTGCTCCTTTTCATCGACAATATATTCCGATTCACCCAGGCGAACTCGGAGGTCTCGGCGCTTCTCGGACGAATGCCTTCAGCCGTTGGGTACCAGCCGACCTTAGCCACCGACCTTGGTGAACTGGAGGAGCGGATCACCTCCACGCTCAAAGGATCCATTACCTCGGTTCAGGCCATCTACGTGCCCGCTGACGACTTAACCGACCCGGCGCCTGCCACAACGTTTGCGCACCTTGACGCGACCACCGTGCTTTCGCGACAGATTTCGGAACTCGGTATCTATCCGGCGGTTGACCCGCTCGATTCGACAAGCCGTATTCTCGACCCCACGATCGTGGGTGAGGAGCACTACCAGGTTGCCCGCGAGGTCCAGAGAATACTTCAGAAGTATAAAGACCTGCAGGACATCATCGCCATCCTCGGTATGGATGAGCTCTCCGAAGAAGACAAGCTCGTCGTGGCCCGGGCCCGTAAGATCCAGAGATTCCTGTCGCAGCCTTTCTTCGTAGCCGAGGTATTCACCGGCCAGCCGGGAAGGTACGTGGCGCTGAAAGACACCATTAAGGGCTTCAAGGAGATCGCAGAAGGCAAACATGACGATCTGCCGGAACAGGCATTTTACATGGTCGGCACCATCGAAGAGGCCGTGGAAAAAGCCAGGAAATTCATGGGAGAATAATAAAATCATATGCTGAACCTCGAGATCGTTACCCCGGAAAAAACGCTTGTCAAGGAAGCGGTAGATATGGTCGAAGCAAAAGGCGCATATGGCGAGTTCGGCTTGCTTCCGGGACATACACAGTTTCTTACTACGCTCGAGATCGGCGAGGTGCGCTACATGAAGGGCGACAAAACGACCCATCTGTCGATAAGCGGCGGCTACGCTGAGGTCGTGGAAGACAAAGTCGTCATGCTGCTCGATACGGCAGAATTTGCCGAAGACATTGATATTGAGCGTGCAAAAAAGGCCAAAGACAGGGCTGAGACCGCACTCAAGACCGCAGTGTCCGAAGATACGGAGTACAGAATATACGAACTGGCGCTGCTTCGGGCCATCACACGGATCTCGGTCGCTTCAAAGAAAACCGGATGATTTTTTCCGTAAGCCAGGACCTTTTCCACCTTTTTCCTTCATTGAAAATAGGCGTCCTCGTCGCCGAAATAGACAACACCAAGTATGGCGACGACCACCTTGAAGATGTCCTTGAAAATTTAAAGTCCCATTTTTCCCTGGAAAAACCGCAGGATCATGAGCACGTCAAAGTCTGGAGGGACGCGTTTAAGAAACTCGGGATTTCGGCGGCAAAGTATCAGAGCTCCGTGGAATCGCTTTTGAGAAGGGCGCTCAAAGGCGGACCTTTCCCGAGAATCAATCCTCTCGTGGATCTCTACAACGCGCAATCCATAAAGCATCTCGTGCCTGTAGGCGGCCATGCTTTGGAGCCGATTGAGGGAAACATTCAGTTGTGTTTCGCTCAGGGACACGAGACGTTCGTTCCCATGGACTCAGGCGAGCAGGAAGTGGTTGAAAAAAATGAGGTCATATACCGCGATAATGCCTCCGTCCTCACCAGAAGATGGGTCTGGAGACAATCCAACAAAGACAAAGTCCTGAGCGAAACAACGCGTATATTCATCCCCATAGACGTAATGGAGGGCCTTCCTCACGCGCTCTGTCAGGATGTAGTGAAAGACATGGAAGAAAGTATCGTAGGAAACGGGTACGGAAAGGTCATCCACAGAGACATCATCACAAAAGACAGACTCGAAACTGAGTTCAATTTCTAACACCCCTGCCTCAAGCTTAAGATACTGCTATAGAAGAGTGCGTCAAACCGAGGTTGACTTGATACCCCGGTCGAAGGTATATGATTAGAAATGATTTTGCAGAGGAGGTAAGGCGGTCATGGACATCATTCGGATTATCGAGGAACGCAAAAGCGTACGGGCGTTTAAGCCTGATCCGCTCAAAAAGGAACAGATCGAGGACGTGCTTAAGCTCGTTGTTGCCGCGCCATCGGCCATCAATTTGCAGCCCTGGGAATTCGTCGTTGTCATGGGCGAAGAAAAGGAACGACTTTCTCGCAGACTCGTCAAGCTGTACCGGGAAAAACAGATATCGTGCAGCCCCGGCAATGTGAAACCCCTTTCGGAGACCTTCAGCAAGCGAGGTGTACAATCGTTTGAGCTTATGAATCCCTTTCTCGAAAAGATGGGGCAACCGGATTTCAATTGTTTCGTCAACGAAGGAAGCTGCAATTTCTACGGCGCTCCTGTGGCCGTCATCATATGCCTGGATAACGCCTTCTCAAAGGCCCGGCTCGTGGATATCGGCATCGCGCTCGGTTATTTCGTGCTCGGCGCACACAATTTCGGTCTTTCCACATGCCCCATCGGACTCATCAACGCGTACGAAGATGATATCAAGGAGATCCTCAATATCCCCGACAATAAGGACGTGGTCATCGGAATCGCGATGGGCTACGCCGATTTTCAAAGCCCGATCAATGAATTCAAGTCGCCGCGCGATAGCCTCGATAGTTTCGTGAGCTGGATCGATTGACCTGAGAGCGTAACGTTCGTTCGCTACATTCGCCTCTTTTCTCCGGGATCCTAGTAGCCGCAGCGGCCGGTTCTTTTTGCCGACCGGGGAGTGTCCTGGCTTTTCTTCTTCAGTCTTATATTATAATACAAAGTATTATAATATAAGACTTCTAAGATCATTTCTCACAGCGATAGGTGAGTCAATATTCAATCCATCGAACCCATGGCGTCCACTTTCCGCTGTAGGAGCCCTATCTTAACCTATATTCGATAAAACTGGACGGTATGGCACGCGGTATTATAATGTATGATACCACGAACGCGCCCGGCCATCGCCTACAAAATTTGATGTTCTTTCCACGCTTATTCGGAAAAAGCCTTAGCTCTCATTCGGCCACATACCCGTTTTTTTCACCGGGCAATCTGATCGCTTTGTCCTTGAAATCATTCCTCTTTTATTAACATCAGCCAAAAGATATTTTGACTCGTTTTGCCCACTGGCATGAGCCTTGCAGAATTGTCATCATGAGGCGCTATGCAGATGACCAGTGAGACGTCAACAGGATTTGGAGGCTGAGGAGAAGATGTTCGGTGCAAGACAGGATTCCGAAGAATACGATCTTCTCGCCCCATCTCTTCCGATAGAGACCGACCTCGGTGAGAAGAACCAGAAGAAGATCATTGCCGTTGGAAGCGCAAAAGGCGGCGTGGGCAAGAGCGTATTTGCCGCCAACCTCGGTGTGTTCCTCGCGGGTCGAGGATATAGAACGGCGGTTGTCGATCTCGATCTCGGCAATGCGAACATCCACGTGCATCTAGGCCAACATGCCCCGGCAAGCCGGAACGTAAATGATTTCATCATGAAACGGGTAAAGACCCTTAACGAGATAGCTGTTCATAGCGAATACGGTCCCATGGTAGTGAGCGGCGGCAACTCGGAGTTAGGAGCGGCGAATATCAAATTTATGAAGAAGTTGCGGCTCATCAAGGCCTTAGGCGATATTGAGGCTGATTACGTTATCCTTGATTTGGGCGGCGATGTATCCTACAATTCTCTGGATTTCTTCCTTCGAGCCGATTGCGGCGTTGTGGTCACAACCCCCGATTCTGCATCCTACATGGGCGCCTACCACTTCATCAAAGAAGCCCTCTATAGAAAGCTGGCAAGGATCTTCGGCCCTGAGTCCTCTTATAGAAACGAAAAGAACAAAGATCTCGAAAGGCTCATTTGCCGGATGACTGCGCCGGCACAGGGCCCGGAGGTTAAGACAGTCAGGGAACTCATCGACCAGGTGAAAGAATGGCAACCGCACAATCTTCCACTGATTACCAGGGTCATGGCCGATTTTAGACCCTGCCTGGTGCTCAACAAGGTTCCCAAATATAATAATGTTCACCATGTGCCCATGATGATCCAGGAAGTCTCAAGGAAATGGCTTTCAAAGGAAGTTTCATTTCTGGGGAGCATCTCAGCCCAGTCCGAAGTTGAGGAGAGCGTTCTGGATCAGGTACCGGTTTTAGCCCGTTACCCCATGGGTGATTTTGCCATAGAAATGGAATATATCGTCAACAATCTTCTCCACAATGCCTGATACCGGCCTTTAACGTCACCCTTAAAATTCTGTCAAAGCCGTGCATAAGGGCGAAAAAGGCTTGAACGCATTATAGCAGCCTGTCTTTTTTGAGGTTGTGGCAATCTTTTCGCTCAGCTCAACGGGTAACCTCACGATCACAAGCATCCAAAAAAAGGATGCACTCCTGCTATGAAATGAGCCCGCTTAAGCGGCGCTCTAACTCGCTTTTGGGAAGGGCGCCCTCCACCTTATCTACTACACTGCCGTTCTTGTAGAAATAGAGCGCTGGTACGCCGCGGATACCGTGCTGTGAAGCGGTTTCGGGAGATGCATCCACGTTCACCTTGGCCACCTTCACCTTTCCGCTGTACTTCATCGCCAGTTCGTCCAGAACCGGATCAAGATTTCTGCAGTACCCTCACCACGGCGCGGTAAAATCGAGAAGCACCGTGCCGGGAAATTGAGCCACCTCTGCCTCAAATGTCCGGTCGGTCACATCAACCGGGCTGTCAGGATACAGATGCGCAAGCTTAAGCTCAGTCTTGCATCTCCCGCACACCGGCTCACCCCCCCATCGGCTCCTCGGTATGCGGTTCTTTGCGCCGCACCGGGGACACTGGACTATAATGGCTTGATCACTCATCTGTGCGCCCTCCTCCCTCTGCAAAGGATTGTCTAGAAGAAAAATCTAGGCATGAATGGAAACGATTTCAATGACCGGTTTCATGATGGATAGGATCGACATGCGGCATGCGGGCGAACCTCCCGATGTTCACTCTCTCCGGTCAGTGAATAGCGGTTCGACTCATGTGAAATGATCTATTCCATAGCCTGTCCCAGTCACCCCGGTTGAAGCCTCACGTCAATAAATGTCGAAAGATAGAGCACCGGTTCGACACAAATGTCTCCTCATGGTTGCTTTGGCTTTACGCCCTATTGCGATTGACGGGAGATATCCCTTGAAATAATTGAGCAATACGGTAGCGGTGGGTGGCTCGACATGAAGAACCCGACCCGGCACGATTTATGCTTTTAAGACGATTAGGCCGGATTGGGTCTCTCCAAAAAAAAAGGACCTCGTTGACGCGAGTCTCTTTTGGGGGTATGTTTCGAAAAGGAGGAAGATAAAGAGATGAAAAAAGCATTCGTTGTCATTGTAATCGGCGTCTTTCTCGGCCTGGGTTTGTTTTCAGGTACTCTCTATGCCCGTGCCGGTGGTCACGGCGGGTTCCACAGCGGAGGTCATTTCTACGGAGGTGGCCATTTCGGAGGATACTATGGACCGAGAGTCCATTACGCGCCGTATTACGGGCCGCATTACGGATGGGGATATCCTGTATACGCGTATGGACCCATCTGGGTTCCCGGTTACTGGACACAAGTCTGCGATGCCTGGGGTTGCAGGCCGGTGTGGGTGCCTGGCTATTACAGATAGCGGCTGAAGGACTCTTTAAGGATGAGCTGCACCCCGCAACTGTAGCCGCCATAATGTTAGTTTTTTGCCTTCCGGGGCAGGGTCGCAAAGCTCTGCCTTTTTTTCCCACGCTGACCGTTACCGCTTAAAAGCTCAATTACCGTGCAAATCATTTGGATGAGCATCACAGTCAACAGGCGCGTCCACTTCGTCCGTAGCCGTGCTTGCATTCTGAAATCTATTGAATTTCCTGTAAAGTGAATTATTGCTTAATAAGTAGATAAAGCTATTTCTCAAAGTCGTCCACAGTATCCTGACAGACGATCGATAATCGTAGCGATGGAGGTCGTTATGGATAAAACCAGGAAAAAACGCGCACGGAGTATAAGGATCTTTTTCATTTTCTGCATCTTGATTTCAGTGGCCTTGACATCTGCCCGCGCAGGAGACAAAGCGTTGCTAAACCAGGCAAAACAGATTTTCGGACCCTTGCCAAAAACCATGAGATCGGCAAATAACTCTATTACTGCTGATAAAGTCGCTCTGGGGAAAATGCTTTTCTATGAGACAAGGATTTCTGTAGACCAGACAGTGAGCTGTGTCCGATGTCATCCGATTGGTTTGTACGCGGCTGACGGGTTGAAGAAATCTATCGGGAATAATTGCAAGATCAATCCCCGAAACGCCCCTACCGTCTTCAATGCGGCAGGCCAGATTTCGGCGCACTGGATAGGAAACCGAACGGATGTTGAAGACCAGGCCAAACAGGCCATGGTCGGGCCGCCTTCCTTTGGGATGCCATCCTATGAGGCTGTAGAGAAGAGACTCAAAGAAATAAGAGGGTATGCCCCATTGTTTGCGAGAGCCTTTCCCGGGGAAAAAGATCCGGTCAACGTTGATAACCTGGCCAAAGCCATTGGAGCTTTTGAAAGAACGCTCGTCACTCCTTCTCGTTTCGATGCCTTTGTAAAAGGGAATCCGACCGCGCTTGCCGCCGCAGAGAAAAAGGGACTTAAAACATTCATCGAAACAGGCTGCACCAACTGCCACTCAGGTGCGTATGTGGGAGGCAAGATGTACCAGAAGTTTGGCGTATTTGAGCCCTACTGGCAATATACCGGGAGCAAGGATATTGACGAAGGCAGGTATGCCGTTACAAACAACGAGAGTGATAAGTATGTGTTCAAAGTCCCTGTGTTACGAAACGTGGAGATGACCTCTCCATATTTTCACGATGGATCGGTCGACGGATTGCGCGATGTGGTCTTCATTATGGGCAAAATACAGGTGGGCAAATCTCCGACCGACGAACAGGTCGGGGAAATCATTCTCTTCCTAAAATCCTTGACTGGAAGACTGCCCGACGATGCGCTGAGAGTGCCCGTGTTACCACCAGATGGGGAACATGCGGGGTTCGCCGCGGTGAAGGATCAGCCGAAGGTGTTAAGCCAAGGCCGTTACGGGGTCCAGAACGGGCCCGCCTTACCCATCTTCTTAAGCGACAAGAATAGCTCTGATGCGTACTCGTGCGCCCGTGAGAGATAATCTGACGCGAGACGATTCTTCATCAGGGGCCCGCTAAACGCGCTCGCCCACTGCGACAGGGGCATGATCGATTCAGCGGACACAGGATCATAAGACGACCACTTCTTCACATGCTCTTCCGACCGGAAGAGGTTCATCCGGCTTCAAGCCGAGCCCCAGGTTACATCTCCCTTAAGGACCCTGGCGAACGGGATGTTCACATGTCCTACGGCGGTTGATGGATTGATTTCGAGGATCTTGTCGTCTCGCATCCGGATCATGATGGGTTCCCCGCAGTCAAGACAGCGGGTCTCGATACGGACCTCGGTATCGGGGAAGAGCCAGCGCACGGCCAGCACTTCGAGTCCTCACTGGCCGTACCATTTCTGCTCCCCTTTGATCGTCACAAGATGATGGGTGGGTACATTGGAAAACGGCGCCCAGGACTCCACGTAGTCTGTCTCTTTAACAAACCAGCAGGCCACCGAGGAATCGGCCGCCTTGTGCTGTGCCTGTCTCGCCTCTTCCGGCGACACCCCGAGGATGGCTGCGAGTTCGGTATAATGCGGCGCCCGACCTGTCTTCACAAAGTGCTCGACAACGGCGGTGTAAGCCTTTTGTACCAATGCGGTTTCATCCATGCCATTCCCTCCTTTGCCATCGACTGAGCTCACAGTCATCACGGCACCCGAAGCTTGCGTTCCTTTCAAGACCATATGCACACCGATCAGGAAAAACAATAGGCGGTGTCCCCGCCTGCACAATTTTTCAATTGCAGGCTGGGGAATTCGACGACCTGCTCTTGATTGCGGTTTGAAATCATTCGATTCGAGAAGATCAAGCGGGATTTGATTACAGCCGATATGCTGCAAATCCTTATGAGCGTTGGAGATGTGATGGTCAGGAAAATTTGGCTTGACTCTTGGTTATGCACTGTGATACAGTTGGTACAGTCTGAAAAAGCCAAACCATCTGTGAGGATGGGACGGAAAGCCGAGGAGTCTCATGTTTCAACCATTACGGGTTGAAGCGGGAGAGTGGCCGGGTCGCCAGATAATCCAGCGAGGAGGCTCCCACATGCGTAGAAACTTCACCCTGATTTTTGCCGCCTTAATATTCCTGACCATAGCTAATGCAACCGCCGCCAGGGCCGATATCTACCAGTATCCCAGTACAACAGGGTATAGCGTTACCGTTACGGTCACGCAACTGGGTGGTAATTCATATTCCTTCGATTATGCCGTCACGAATATGAATCAAGGAACAACTGATAGCGATGGCTATCCGCAGGGCCTCTCGGATTTCTACCTGCAGGTGCCCGATGGCGCGACGCTCTCGAATATCGCAGATCCTCAAAGCTATTATGCCAGCATTGGAAAAGGCAATGGATCCTATTGGACGCACGGGACCGGCTATTCAAAGCCGCCCGTTACGAACGCTTCTGCAAACGCAGGTTATTCCTTCCTGGGTTGGTATGCTCAGTATGATGGATCGCCCTATCCAACCGGCACCACCGTTCACTTTACATTCGACGCTTCGGGAGTCACTCTGGGAGTCAACTCGGATTACCTGACCACATACTGGGGACCCTATACATATTCCACCGAGTTGAGCGATGACATGGTCGGTCCGGCCGCCACTCCAATCCCCCCTTCCTGCTTACTTTTTGCTCCGGCTCTCGGTGGTCTTGTGGCATTGCGGAGAAGATTCAGGAAGTAAATCTCGGTTCACTCGCCAGCCAAATTGCAATCAGGGGCAGAGTCAAAAGACTCTGCCTTCTTTCATTTCCGCATGAACCTTGCTATGTGAAGTGGGCTTTTTGAGAAATACCCGCTGAATGGTCGGGGCAATGGGATTTGAACTGGCCAATCAGGTTAAGTGTTGAGTACAACTACCTACAAGGTCACGCTATCGGCCTTTCAGGCTGAGCGAGGAATACTCCCTGAAAGGTGGGAGAGATATTTTTGCGACATGGCACTGTTTTTCTTGACATCTGTTAGACATTGTGTTCACAATAAGACGTACAAGAGAACTAGACTCACGGGCAGGCAGCAACAAAGGGGTATACCTTTACTGGGCGGAGCATGCTATAGCGTTGTGTGCAACCGAAGGAGGCGAGCTTTGAAAATTTGCAGAAAGATCATCGTACCGGCAGCCATAGTTCTATTTATTTTTCTGGCGCACCATGCCTTTGCCGACCCTTTCGGCTATCCCACCTGGTATGCCGGAGGCTCAGGCACCAACCCAGGACCGGGGCAACCCTGGCCCGAAACGGACGTATTCCTGTGGGACCAGCAGCCATTCATCTTCATCGACGAATCCTCGGGTGGCGGCTGGTACTACGCTGTCGGGGTCAATGAATGGATCGCCCCGGACGGTACGCAGTATACAGTCGACTTGTCGAGCCAAGCTAACAGCTACACAAACCGGTGGACTACCGGCGCTCCTGTGTATTGGTGGGACATCAGAGAGGCCGGTGTATGGACAACGCATATATACAGCCTCGGATGGAATTGCGAAGGCTGGGTTGATTCGACGTTCACCGTCCTTCCACAAGGAGTAACTTCAGCTCCCCTTCCCGGCGCTCTTATTCTCCTTGCCCCGAGTCTTATTGGCCTTGCAGCGGTCAGAAGGAAGTTCGGGGGGTAACACCACAATCGGGATTGAACATGGGCAGGGTCAGAAAGTCCTGCCCTTTTTGTTTCCTCACGATTTCTGAGCCAAATCTTGAGATTATGGGTCGACCCCGGCCGATGAGGATAACAGGAAGCGGTGCAGGATGCGACTGAAAAGAAGGGTCTTAGTTCTCTACCCTCTTCAACAGATTCTTAACAGCTGTCGGTGTCCATTTAGAATCCTTGTCGCTTGCAGTCAGTATTTTAGATTCTGTTAATTGCCTCGCTACACCGTTGAGGCTTAGAGCGTCCTCCTGATGACTCTGGCTCCCTGCGTATCATTTTGTGTGCAGATCGTTTGAAATTCGATGCTCAGAGGGATGTTCAATGAGATTTAAGGGTGAATGGTCGGGGCGACTGGATTTGAACCAGCGACCTCTTGCTCCCAAGGCAAGCGCGCTAAACCATGCTGCGCCACGCCCCGAACAGGCTAAACATATCACAGGATAGAGAGTTTTTGCAACATTGCTCGGGAAAATCACGCGACCCGAACAATTCCGTTAATGCATGGGCGGAGGGCCTTCCATCCGCTCCGGTTTTCTCAAAAGGAAAATAAGCGGCAGAATGACAAGCAACAGGATAAAGATAGAGTGAAACGTATCGTTGAAGGCGATCATCGTTGCCTGTCGTATGAGGTTCCCGTACATGATGCCCAGGGCCCCCTGAGGGACAAGTGCATCCGGTATGCCCTTGAGATGGAGAAAGGGCTGAATGTGGCTTAAGGTCCACTGGTACGGCCCGTCGAAGGGGGTCAGATGCTCTATGAGCCGCACCTGATGGAATTGCGCCCGTCTCGCAAGAAGCGTTGTGAAGATCGCTACCCCGAAACTCCCGCCGAGATTTCTCAAGAGGTTAAACAGGGCGGTCGCGCCGCCCATATCTTCTTTCCTGATATGTGAAAGTGTAAGGTTCGTTAGCGGCACAAAGACAAAACCCATCCCAAGGCCGAGGACCACCCTGGGCCACATGATGGCCGCAAAATTCGCGTTGAGGTCGAGGTTTGCCATAAGGTACACCGAATATGCGACGATTGAAAGTCCGGTAAAGAGTATGTATTTGGGGTTTATCTTGGTCACGAGTCTGCCCACAATGAGGAGCGAAAAGATGGTGGCAAGGCCCCCGGGGCCCAAAGCGAGTCCGGCGAGCGTTGACGTGTATCCCATCAAGGTCTGGAGGTAGATGGGGAGCAGCACAAGGGTGGAGAACATGCTGAGGAAGATGAAGAACATGATTGCATTCCCCGTAGAAAACGAGATGTCCTTAAAAAGCTTGAGATTGATCACGGGCTCTTTTTTCCTGAGTTCCGTGAATACAAGGAGAATAAGCGATATTATCGATACCGCGGCAAGCCATCTCACCTGGCCGGAGGCAAACCAATCTTCTCTCTGCCCCTGATCGAGAAGGATCTGCAAACATCCGAGTCCCAACGCCACGAGTGCGAGCCCGAAGTAGTCCATTCTCATCTTGGTCTTTTCCATATAAGGCGGGTCCTTGATAAAGAGCGTGGCCATGATGATCGAAATGATACCGATCGGGATATTGATAAAGAATATCCAGTGCCACGACCAATTATCGGTGATCCAGCCGCCCATGACAGGGCCTACGATGGGTCCGAACATGATCCCTATTCCGAAAAACGCCATGGCTATGCCGTGTTGCCGCGGCGGAAACGTTTCAAGGAGAATGGACTGCGAAATCGGCTGCAAGGCGCCGCCGCCTAAGCCCTGAAAAATCCTGAAGAAGATGAGGCTCTGGATATTCCATGAGAAACCGCAGAGAAGGGAGCTTATCGTGAAGATCGCGATCGAAATAAGGAGATAGAGCTTTCGCCCGAAGAACCTACTCAGCCACCCCGTGATGGGGATGATGACGGCATTGGAAACAAGATACATGGTGATGGCCCAGGTAGACTCGTCAATTCCTGCCGAGAGACTGCCGCGGATGTGATCCAGGGACACATTGACAACGGATGTATCGATTATCTCGATGAGCGTCGGGAGCATCACAGTGAGGGCGATAATCCACTTTTCCATTATTCCGTTATTCTGCTATGACGGTGGGTTGCACGGACATGCCGAGTCTTAGGACGTGATCCTTGTCCGTACCCTTATCGAGGATAATTTTGATAGGAATCCTCTGGACTACCTTCACATAGTTACCTGTGGCATTTTCCGGGGGAAAGAGCGAGAAGCTTGCCCCTGTTCCGGCCATGATGCTGTCCACACTGCCTCGAAACGTTCTTCCCGAATAGGTATCGACCTTGAAGTCCACCTTCTGACCGACCTTTATTTTGGCGACCTGCGTCTCTTTAAAGTTCGCCACAATCCAGATGTCCTCCAGGGGAACGATGGCGCAGAGCGGCTGTCCCACCACAATCTGGTTTCCGATCTCAACGGCCTTCCTGGTGACGTACCCATCGGCGGGAGCGAGGATCTTCGTGTATCCCCGGTTAAGTTGAGCGCTCTCCATGGTTGCTTTCTTGGTTTCCACCACGGCCCTCTGGGCAGCAAGCCCGGCGTCGTTCTGTTTGACGAGCGAAAGCTGTGTTTGAAGCGAGGCCTCCAATTCCTTTGTGCGCTCAAGCGCCGCTTTGAGCTGCGCCTCGCTCACATCAAGGGCTGTTCTGGTTTTTTCATACCGCTCTTTGGATATGGCATCTTCTTTGAGCAGGTTCTCAGCCCGCTTCATGTCGGCCTTTGCCTGTTTGAGGTTCGCCTCGGCAAGGTCCTTATTGGCTTTTGCCGTCTCGATGGCAGCGCCGATCTGAACCGCCTGTTTGCGTGCAACGTCTAACTTGTAAGCTGTCTCGGTAAATTTGGCCTTTTCCGCCTCGTAACTCGATTGCGCCTCCTTCACCTTTACGTCATAATCAACAGGATCAATTTCGAATAAGGGATCGTCCTTCTTCACAAACTGGTTGTCTTGTATGGAAATCCCCTTGATTGTTCCGCTCACCTTTGAAGCGATCATATGAATCTTGCCTTCAACGAAAGCGTCGTCGGTTGAAATATGCGTAGCATGATAACGCAGATACAAGAGGACGAGGACAACCACCACAACGGCAATCACAAGGAAGAGAATCGCGGTAGGGGTCTTGCTGCGACCGTTAAAAGCCTTCTTTATTTGTTCCACCATTACCTGTAGATCCCCACGAGGTCCTGTCCGGTAGAATACATGAGCCCCGCGTAGGCTCGATTGAATTCATAAAGCGATCGATAATAATTTGTTTCGGCCACGGATAAAAGTGTGATCGCGTCGATCACATCCGTTGCCGTACCCACGCCGTCCGTATACTTCACCTTGTTGATTCTCAGGTTCTCTTCCGCCTGGGCGGTTGCATCCTTTGTGACCTTCATCTTTTCCTGCGCATCGACCATTTCGAGGTAGTATCGCTCCACTTCGAACCTTATATCATCGATCAGTTTGCTTCGTTCAACAATCAACCTTTGCTTCTGGCTCGCTATCTTGGCGAGACCCGCCTGTGTGCTGCCCCCGCTTAAGAAATTGATGTTCATGCCCACGAGCACAGCCCACATGCCTTCGTGAAGCGCGAACTTATTTTTCATATAATCATATCTTCCCTGAAGGAAGAAATTCGGAAAGTATTCAGCTCGTTTGCCGCTCTCTTCAAGTTTTGCCGCTTCCAGGGTGGTATCTACAATCTTCATTTCATATCTGTCTTTTTCCGCTGAACCCTGGGCCTCCTCCAGATTAACGCTCGTCGCGGGGACCACGTTCGCTTCCTCGGTTTCAATAGTCGTGGTCAGGGGACGCGCAAGCAGATTGTTCAACTCCGAGTGATGGATCTTGCGGAGGTTTTGTGAGGTTATCAGTTTTTGTTTCGCATCGGAGAGGCGCACCTCGGCCTGAAGAAGATCATTCTTGGTAATGACCCCTTCCTTGTACAGGGACTGCGCATTGGACAGGTGGCCTTCCAGCCGCTCTTTTTCTCTCTCTGCGACTATTACCATTTTTTCGGATTCAAGGAGATTGTAATAGGTGGAGGCAAACTGGAGCGCCAGATAGTTCTTGATCCTTTTGGTCTCAAGCTGTTTTGTCTCGTATATTCTCTTGTTCGATTGAAAATACGATATGGTTCCTCCAAAGTCATAGAGGAGTTGTTGCATAATCAGAGAATAGGTGTAATAGCTCCTCTCCCCGGTGAAGACCACCCCGGCAGGGTTTATCATGCCAGGTTGAAGTTCTTGATAGTTCTGAGTGTAACGGCCGTCCGCTCGAGGCAGCAATAGCGAACGGGCAATGAGCGTATCGGCCTGTGATATGGATTCTTCCTGCTCGGCAATCTTCACGGCCCTGCTGTCAACCGTCACAAGTCTCACCCCATCTGCGAGGGTAAGCTTCTCCGCATGGACGCTCTCCTGACCGGACAGGGCGCCAGCCATAACGCATGATAGTATCCAGATAAATCTTTTACATTTTACTGAACGGTTGTTCATGTGAACTCGTGTTCAATTTACAGTATCCGCAGGACATTGTCAATAAGTATTTGAGCCGCGCCAGCCTTCGTGGCCGCAAAGATGCAGCCTCTCGTCCTTATTGACTTTTTTCAGGTTTTGCGGGCACAATAAACGTATGATCGGCGTATCCAAGCTTTACTTAAGCGCTGTTGAAGCATCCGATCCCTTGAGATACGGAAGGGAATCCAAGAGACTTCCGTCACACCTTCTGCAGTTCTCGAAAGACAAGAAACCGGTCGTGGTCTGGAACTCGACTAAACGATGCAATCTTCGATGCGTTCACTGTTACGCCCGTGCAGAGAACGAGCACTACAAAGGCGACGAACTCTCGACCGAAGAAGGAAAAAAGCTCATTGATGACCTTTCCTCGTTCGGCGTACCGGTCATACTCTTCTCAGGCGGAGAGCCCCTACTCCGTAAGGATTTGGGCGAGCTTATCGGGTACGCCGTGCAAAAGGGCATGCGGGCCGTGATCTCGACAAACGGTACACTCATTACAGAAGAGGCGGCGCGGGGGTTTGCCAAATTCTCCCTCTCATACATCGGGGTGAGCATCGATGGGACAGGTAGCATCAACGACGCCTTTCGGGGTGTCAAAGGGGCCTATGATAAGGCCATAGCCGGCATAAGAAATGCCAGGAAGGCCGGCATTAAAACAGGCCTGCGTTTCACGATCAATAAACGCAACTACCGGGAGGTCCCCCGGATATTTGACCTCATCGAAAAGGAGGAAATCGAGCGGGTCTGTTTCTACCACCTTGTTTACGCGGGACGAGGTTCAACTCTTATAAACGAAGACCTGACACACGACCAGACCAGAGAAACGGTCGATTATATCATGGACAGGACCAAGGGGTTCTTCGGCAAAGGGAGAGAAATTGAAGTGCTCACCGTGGATAACCATGCGGACGGGCCCTACATCTATTTAAGACTCCTCAAAGAAGACCCCCGAAGGGCAGAGGAGGTCTATCAACTTCTTTCGATGAACGAGGGAAACGCATCGGGTGTGGGCATAGCCTCAATCGATGAACAGGGTAACGTTCACGCAGACCAGTTCTGGAGGCATTACAGTTTCGGCAATGTGCGCAAACGGCCTTTCAGCGAAATATGGATGGACACATCAGATGGACTTATGGGCATGCTCAAACAGAAGAAGAGATTCGTCAAGGGGCGATGTGTTAAGTGCAGGTGGCTCGATATATGCGGGGGGAACTTTCGAGTGCGAGCGGAAGCGGCGAGTGGGGATATCTGGGCCCCGGACCCGCAATGTTATCTCTCCGATGAAGAAATACGATAGGGGGTTTACATGAGATTTCCCACGTACAGACCGAGAAGGTTAAGGGTAAACGAGAGACTAAGAGGCATGATACGGGAAACCGAGTTTTCAGTCAATCACCTTGTCTATCCCATATTCGTAAAAGAGATGAGCGAAAAAAAGGTGGCCGTCCCTTCCATGCCCGGTATTCATCAGTTCTCTCCGGAGGGGCTCCTCAAGGAAATCGATGAAATAGCAAAGCTCTCTATCCCGGCCATACTCCTCTTCGGCATACCTGCCAAGAAGGATGAGGCGGGAAGCGGGGCTTACGACAAGAATGGCATTGTCCCGAGGGCAGTGCGCGAGATCAAGAAACGCTTCGGCGACGATCTACTCGTTATCACCGATGTCTGTATGTGCGAATACACAAGCCACGGCCATTGCGGCATCGTGAAGCGCGGCGCCGTGGACAACGATGAGACACTGAAGCTCCTCGCGAGAAGCGCCCTCTCGCACGTTTTGGCAGGCGCCGACATGGTGGCCCCCTCCGACATGATGGACGGCAGGGTCAGGGCCATTCGGGAAATGCTTGACCTCCACGGCGATTACCACATTCCGATCATGAGTTATGCCGCCAAATACGCTTCCTGTCTGTACGGCCCGTTTCGGGATTTAGCCGAATCAGCCCCGCAGTTCGGCGACCGAAAGGCATATCAAATGGATCCGCCCAACGAACGTGAAGCGCTGCGCGAGATCGCGCTCGACCTGGAAGAAGGAGCGGATATCATCATGGTGAAACCGGCGCTCTATTATCTCGATATTCTTGCCCGCGCCAGAGAAAAATTCAACATCCCTCTTGCCGCCTATTCAGTGAGCGGCGAATACGCCATGATAAAACTCGCAGCAGCCAAAGGGTATCTCGATCTCAAAAGGGCTGTCATCGAGTCGACCGTGAGCATACGGCGCGCTGGTGCGGACATCATCATCACCTATTTCGCCAAGGATATGGGAAAATGGGCCAAAGCGCATTCCCTTTGAGGATGGTCGCATGGGAGCTGACTCGAAACTGCAATCTCAACTGTGTGCATTGCAGGGCCTCCGCCAAGGCCGGCCCTCACAAAGGCGAGCTCACGACCGATGAGTGCAAAAAAGTCGTAGACGAGATTCTCGCCTTTTCATCCCCCACGGTGATCCTCACGGGCGGCGAGCCTCTCATGCGGGAAGACATCTTTGAAATTATCGATTATGCAAATGAAAAAGGGCTGAGGACGGTGATGGCCACAAACGGGACCCTTCTTGATAGAGAAAAGACGACAAGGCTTATCAAAGGCGGCATCAAGCGTGTGAGTATGAGCATTGACGGCAAAAACAGAGAGGACCATGACAGCTTTCGAGGTGTTGTGGGTTCATTCGATGCGGTGATCAAGGCTACCCACTCACTTTCCGAGCTTGGCCTTCCTTTTCAGATAAACACAACGGTGACGCGCCTCAATGTCACCGATCTCGAAGCCATATACACGCTTGTAAAGTCTGTGGGCGCCGTTGCATGGCATGTATTTCTCCTCGTACCTGTGGGAAGAGGCGAGAGACTCAAAGGCGAGGAGCTAAGCGCCGAAACATACGAGGATGTCCTCGAGTGGCTCTATGAGACCGAGAAGAGAGCACAGATCGAAATGAAAGTGACCTGCGCGCCCCACTACTACCGGATCGTGAAGCAAAAGGGCGACACGCCGAAAAGCTCGGGCTGTCTCGCAGGTAAAACCTTCATGTTCATCTCCCACAAAGGTGTTATCCAGCCCTGCGGCTATCTCGAAGTCCCATCAGGCGATCTCAGCAAAACAGCTCTTCAAAAGATCTGGGAGGAATCTACCGTGTTCACCGCGCTGCGCGATCTCACATCGTACAAAGGCAAGTGCGCCGGCTGCAGGTTCCTCAAAATTTGCGGTGGCTGTCGGGCCCGGGCGCACGAAAAGAGCGGTGATATCCTCGCGGAAGAGCCGCTGTGCTCGTATTATCCGACCGGGGGCGCCGGTTGACCGAAAACTTCTTCGCCTGTTTTTTGTACGGGCATTGACATAAGGCCGACCTGTATTATTATGTTCTATACCTATGAAGCGGGTTCGGTAGCGTTTATGAGCCGGGTTTTAAGTTACACATTTCTATAAAAACTTTAAGGAGGGATATCATGAGTTACACTGCAAAGGACTATGCCAAACTGATCGGGATGGAAGGCTTCAGCGAGACGCTCATTAAGAACCATTTTACGCTCTACCAGGGTTATGTCACGAATACGAACAAAGTACTCGATGCCCTGGATGCGGCGCTCAAAGAAGGCAAGACCGCGACCCCCGAATACGCGGAGTTGAAAAGGCGTCTCGGATGGGAGTTCAACGGTATGAGGCTTCACGAGTATTATTTCGAGAACCTCGGTGGTAAAGCGCCCCTTGATAAGGCGGGCAAACTCGCAACGAAGTTGAGTCAAGCATTCGGCTCGTACGAGACATGGGAAAAAGATTTCAAAAGCACCGGGGCCATGCGTGGAATCGGTTGGACCGTTCTCTATCAGGACACGGCGAGCGGGAAGCTCATCAATTTCTGGATCAATGAACACGACGTTTCTCATCCGGCCGGGTGCAATCCGCTCCTTATCATGGATGTTTTTGAGCACGCCTTTATGATCGATTATGGTTTGAAAAGGGCCGACTATATCGAAGCCTTCTTCAAGAACATTGACTGGAAGGCGGCGGAATCACGACTTAAATAAGGACGCAGAGGGCGAAGCGGCATTGAGAGACGGCTCAAAGGGAAGAAATCTTGAATCGACTTGAGCAGGAAAAGTCGGCATACTTAAAGCACGCCGCTTCGCAGAAAATCGACTGGTATCCCTGGTCAGAAGAAGCTTTCGAGAGGGCGCAGAAGGAGAACAAACCCGTGTTCTTGAGTTCCGGCGCTGTCTGGTGCCACTGGTGCCACGTCATGGCAAAGGAATGTTTCGAGAATGATGAGATTGCGCGAATTCTCAACGAGCGTTTCGTGGCCGTCAAGCTCGACAGAGACGAACGCCCCGATATAGACAGACGATACCAGCAGGCTCTGGCTGCCATGGGTATGAGCGGCGGCTGGCCAATGAGCGTGTTTCTGACCCATGAGAAGAAAGCATTCTATGGAGGCACCTACTTTCCCTCGGATGACAGGTTCGGAAAGCCTGGATTCAAAACGATTCTTACGTCCTTGAGTGAGTTTTACGCAACGCGGGGAAAGGAAGTCCACGAGAATGCGGACAAACTCCATGACTTCCTTAAGAAGCGCGGACCCAAGAAGCAAAAAGTCGATCAGACAGATACCGAAGACGCGGCGAAAACAATGCTCGAGAATTTCGACAGGCTGCATGGCGGCTTTGGAAGTGCGCCGAAATTTGCCATGTCCGGGGCCATCGAGTTTCTTCTCGGCCGATACTTCTTCAAAAAAGAGCAAACCCTGGAATACGCCATCCGAAAGACCCTCGTCGCCATGGCGGGGGGCGGTTTCCACGACCAGCTCGGCGGCGGCTTCCACCGCTACTCCATGGATGAGGCCTGGATCGTTCCGCATTTTGAAAAAATGGCCGATGACAATGCGTGGCTGCTACGAAATTACATCGACGCCTACAGCATTTTCGGCGACGAGTTCTTCAAGAAGATAGCTGAGAACATCGTCTATTTCATCCGCAAGGAACTTTCCCATGCTGAAGGCGGCTTCTATGCGAGCATGGACGCAGACGTGACCCCGGATGATGAGGGCGGATATTTTACCTGGACCGATGATCAGTTGAGACAAACACTCAGCCCGGACGAATACGCAGTGTTCTCCCTCTATTTTCTCCATAAAGGTCGCACGATGCATCATGATGATAAGAAATTTGTGCTTTCCGTGTGCATGGGGGTAAACGACATCGCTCAAAATTCCCGGATGGACGTGGACAAGGTTACGAGCATCCTTGAGACCGCGAGGCGCAAGCTTCTTGCCGAGCGGGACAAACGACAGAAACCTTTTGTTGACACGGCACTCTACACTTCGCTCAACGGGATAATGATATCGGCCTGTCTTCGTGCGTCGAGGGTCTTATGCGACGACACTTTGAAAGGCTTCGCCCTCAAGAGTCTTGAAAGGATACTCGAGATCAACATTTCCGAC
>DATKMQ010000071.1 GCA_035541755.1 Syntrophorhabdaceae bacterium | reverse complement strand
ACCCTTGCCTTGATGGTGCCTCCCATCGGACTCCTTGCCGCATGGATTTACTACAAACAAGGCCATGTCAATGTGGAGGCGGCGGCCTATGTCTGTATCGGATTCTTTGTCGGCGGCCTCATAGGCGCCAGAGTCGCTACCAGCCTGCCTAATCCCCTGTTGCAAAAGATATTCGGTGTCGTCCTTTTAGCGATCGCCCTAAGAATGATCTTTGGGAAATAGCGACGATTTGTTTTTCTTATTTGGCCGCAATCGCATCGATCTCAAGGGCGGCGCCCCGGGGCAGGGCATCTACCTGCACCGTGACCCGCGCGGGAAAGTCTCCGGAGAAGTATGATTGATACACGCCATTGACCTCGCTGAATGCGTCGAGGTTTGTCAGATAGATCGTGGTCTTCACAACCTGGCCCATCGTATAACCGGACGCTTCAATGACTGTCTTGAGGTTGTCCATGACGCGCCTCGCCTGCTCCGCGTAGGAGCCCGTAGACAATTGGCCGCTTTGAGGGTCGATAGGCAACTGTCCCGAGCAGAAGAGCATCTCTGAGACTTTGAGACTCACAGCCTGGGAATAAGGACCGATAGCGGCCGGCGCTTTGGCGGTCTCTGTGATATTCATGTCTTCCTCCTTGGCGGCTTGTTCTTTGTTGGTCGATCTGTATAACGGGACGTCCTACCTGAGACCGGTCTTTTACGGGAACATCCCGTCTCGAATGGGCGCCGCGTCCTTATTATTTTGCTTATCGTCTCCATTACCATTGCCGAGTTTATTCTCGAGCCTCCTCACCCTTTCGAGGAGCGTCGTTAGGGCAGCAGACTGGGGATCGGGCATAAAGGCCTCATCCATTTTGATCCGTTTTTCTCCTTCTACCCTGAAGACAACTTTGCCGGGAATGCCCACCACAATCGAATTGGGCGGCACGTCATTGACCACAACCGAATTGGCGCCGATTCGCGTGTTGTCGCCGATGGTGATGGGACCTAAGATCTTTGCCCCCGCCCCGACGACGACATTACTACCCACGGTGGGGTGCCTCTTCACCTTCTTCCAGGATGTCCCGCCCAATGTCACGCCGTGGTATAAAAGCACGTTGTCCCCTATTTCCGCGGTTTCGCCGACTACAACCCCCATGCCGTGATCGATAAAGAAACGCTTGCCTATTTTGGCGCCAGGATGTATTTCTATGCCTGTGAAGAACCTCCCTACATGAGACAGAAACCGTCCCATGAAGTATAGCTTCCGTTTCCAGCACCAGTGGGCGATCCGGTAAAAAAAGATAGCATGAAAACCGGGATAGCAGAAAAGCACTTCCAGCACACTCCTCGCTGCCGGATCGCGCTCAAATATAGATTGAATCTCCCGCCTGAGGCCTCTAAACACGCATCCCTTCTTCTTTCCTAATCATGAGCATGAGGTACATATCTTGACGTTTCTGTTGCGCCTCACCAAGTGTCACCTAAATCACCGCATCTCCCGCCGTCGCCTTATCCACGCCTGTAAGAAGGCCCTCGAATAGCACGGTGGAAAGATATCGTTCGCCCGAATCCGGCAGTATGACAACGATGGTTTTACCGGCATTTTCAGGTTCGCGTGCGAGCCGCGCTGCGGCCACCACCGCTGCACCGCAGGAGATACCCGCCAGTATACCTTCTTCGTTGGCAAGCCTTCGGGCCATTTCAATGGCCTCATCGTTCGTTACCTGTTCTATACGATCCACGAGACTCATGTCAAGGACTTTAGGTACGAAACCGGCCCCGATACCCTGGATCTTATGGGGGCCTGGTTTCACGGGCTGTGCATTTCTCGTCTGGGTGAGAACCGGCGAATCGGCCGGTTCTACGGCAACAGAGATCAGCTTCTTGCCTTTGGTCTTCTTGAAATAGCGGCTTACTCCAGTAATGGTGCCACCTGTACCCACGCCGGCAACGAGGATATCCACGTTTCCTTCTGTATCGTTCCAGATTTCTACGGCGGTGGTCGTCTCGTGAATCGCTGGATTGGCCGGATTCTCAAACTGTTGAGGCATGAAATATCTCGCGGGGTCACTCTTTGCAATCGCTTCCGCCTTTTCGATGGCGCCCTTCATGCCCTTCGGCCCCTCCGTAAGCACAATATTGGCGCCGAGTATTTTGAGGGTCTTTCTCCGCTCCACACTCATGGTTTCCGGCATGGTGAGGGTAACCTTATATCCACGTGCTGCTGCCACGTACGCAAGCGCAATGCCTGTGTTGCCTGAGGTGGGTTCTACGATTTCCATGCCGGCTTTCAGTTTTCCCGTCTTCTCGGCGTCCCATATCATGGCTGCGCCGATACGACATTTTACGGAATACGCTGGGTTTCTTCCTTCTATCTTTGCAAGCACCGTGGCAGATGCATCCTTGTCCACGATACGGTTCAGCCTGACAAGGGGTGTGCGCCCGATGGAATAGGAATTGTCTTCATAAATCTGTTTCATGAGAACCTCCCTCTAGGATTAACCTTGTATTATTAATTCCTACTAATAATATAGACTTTATATACATAAAAATCTTTTTTGTCAAGTTGTACAGTACGAATCTATATCATTACGAACTCAATGCGCAATCATTCACGGTCTCCATCGACTCTCAGGACCGGAAATTATGATACCGGTCAGACGGGTCTTCTTTTCCTTGATAGGCGATCAACGGGTGTACGATCCCGGTGCAACGCCCCCATCTCCGACACGAGCGCTCGAGGAATCATGGCTTTGCAATGCGATCATCCCACTCTCGCGTGTTTGAAGACCCACTGGGGCAGTGATGAAATATTATAATAATAGTTCATAGTGTGAAAACACGTTGACGAGCAAAAGGGCTGACATTTCTTTTTCACAGCATCCAGGACGTCCCTCGCGAACCTGGGCTCCCAGATTCTTCCCCAGTCCGCATCGTAGCTGATGAGATCGAAGCATGGTGAGAGGGAACCGTCCGGCCGGATGAGCGCGCCGTTCATTCCTGCCCGGCAATGCCAGGGAGAGATATGTCCCCGCATACGTTCTTTGAATGTCTGAAGGTGAGGGATAGAATTGACCATGGGCCAGCCGCGCCTCTGTCTTTCGACGAGCCAGTCGAGGAGTTCATTCACCGCTTCATATTCTTCTGGTGTGATCCAGAGGTCATTCTGTCTGTGCCTGTAGTAGTCCGTGTTCACGAAATCGTGAGGTGGTTCGTTCAAGTGGTAATCGGTGCCGATCCGGTTCTCATGGGCAATTTCTGTGAGGAGCTTCACGTCTTTGATGTTTGTTCGACAGATGTTGATATTAAGAAAAACCAGGTACCTGTATTTCTCTTTCTGCTCTACGAGATATCGGAATTGCGGCTCGATAGCCAAAAGCGCTTTTGGGAGTCCTTTCTTGGGTGCCACACAGTCGACGGCCAGATTCACTGCTGCCATATGGGCGCGCCCCATTTCATCAATGAACTCTCTGTCCAGCAGATAGCCGTTCGTTGGCAGGTAGACGAAGAAACCATTCTTGGCGGCATAGCGCGCAATTTCGAGAACAAAATCTTTACGGATGAGTGGCTCTCCTCCCATGAGTGGGAGGACCCGGCAGCCTACGGATTTGAGCCAGTCGATGGCGCTCTTTGCCGTGTTCAGGTCCATTCCAGGGCGGTCATTGTCGTACTGGTGGCAGTAGTGACAATCGATATTACATTTCCAGTCAGTGTAGAGATAACAGAGAACGGGCCTGAATTCTTCGGAATGGGCCACCGAGTATAGATACGGGATAGCCCATCGTCTTATGGCCCTGGCACCGTTGTAACACTTGTAGGTGATTTCAGCCATCATCGCCGTTTTTCACCTTTGTTATAATAGTAAATCTCGTGAGGCTTGCCTGTCAACATACTGGATGCGCAAACCTCGCAAGATAATCTTGACAAAGAATTCTGACTTTCATATCATGGATTCAAAGGAGGTGATACGCAATGACATGCGGAATGAAAGGGTGCGGCACGACAAAAGCCGCTCCAAAAAAAGCGGCCAAGAAGGCTCAGCCAAAGAAAGCGAGCAAAGCCAAAAAGTAAGATAAGGTTTCTGATGTAGGCCTATTTGGCCAGTTCCTTGATTGCGAGCACAACGCTGTCGGCGTTCCACGTAACAAGCCGGTCAGCGTTGCATCTAACTGCCTGTGATGTCTTATCGGGATCCCAGGCCTCAATGGCGATTATCGGTCTTTGAGCTGCAAATTCACGCTTCGCTATCTCGATCTCTTTGTCGGTCCACTTGTCGTATGAGGCGTCAACCCCGGCAAGGAGCACCACAACCTGTGATCGGGCAATCTGTTTTCTTATGGCCTCGTAGAGCCGGTCCTGATCTAACGCACCATGAACGGGATCATCCCGTGCCACGGCGTAAATCTTGTAGGAAAAACCGGCTGCCCCGTTCAGTAAATCTATGAGCCTCTCGTAAGCATCCGCATAAGTCCATGAGTGGCTGATAAATAGTTTGTAGGGGGCCATTTCAAACTCCTTCACTTCTTACGTGAAAAGTTAACCTTTCAATCCCAGTTCCTCTTGCCCGTACGCTTCGTCATAATAAGACACGCACGTACTACGGATTGTCTCGAGCCATGTTCGCTGAAAACCAGGCTCACATTCCACCCGTTGCGCCTTGCCCGTGTTATACCTCAACCGGGACGATCCTGCCAAGAGAGCCGGTCACGGCTACACGCAATCATGATCGTCAAACCGTTTCCAAAATAAAAACCCGATGCCTCGGAAAAATTCCGGTGCATCGGGGATGTCACAGATCATGGGCGAAACCTCGCCCTTTGATTCGCACGCTTCAACGTGAAGACGATCCGTGGACGATCGGTCTCATATCACGTTCGAGATTATAGAAATCCTGCCCCACTCGCGTATGATAATCAGGAGACAGGAACACCGAGAAAATGTTCCACTGCCATTTTCTTCGGAGAAACTACGCTATCCTGTTACTTGCTGACTTTCTCTTTCAGCTTTTTCCCCGCGGAGAACTTTACAGCCTTTCTTGCCGCAATCTTGATCTCTTTGCCGGTCTGCGGGTTTCTCCCCTTTCTGGCTTTTCTCTGGATCACAGAGAAGCTCCCGAACCCTATCACTGAAACTTTGCCGCCTTTCTTCAGTGTCGTGCCGACCGCGTCGATGACAGCCGTCAGTGCCTTGGCCGCATTCTTCTTCGGTATCTTGGCCCCTTTTGCAATTGCCGCAATCAATTCGCCTTTGTTCATACGTGCCCTCCTTAAGGTTGTTTTACTAACATGATACATGTAATTTCAGGAATTGCAACGAAATTATGAATATATTACGAAAAAAATCCACAGGGCAAACCTGTTTACCGTGAGGCCTTGGAAATCTCACTGCTGGCCGTTGCGATAGCGGATGATGAAAAATGGCAAGCCCCTCTTTCGCGGCCCTTATGCGGCTGTCATATCGTCATCTCTAAAATGTATCATCTTCTCGTCTATAGACTTCTCGCTCACAGCGCGTCTTGTGTCGTGTCAATTTATGTCCATGCGCTGTTTTCAGGACGCGCCTCGATGTCCGGTGGGACAAGGAGGCCGCGGGCGACTGAAGCAGGCGCGGTCCCGTTTTATGGCCTCATCATATCAAACCCTTAAGGAAAGAGGAAGACCTGCATCTGTCTGTAAGCGGGCAAGAATTCATGCATAGCGCTCGAGTCTTTGTCACGAGGATCAAGAACCCTCCGTCCCCTATTTCCGCCCTTGCCTTGGTCGCATCGGGCTTAAGAGAGATGAGCGCGCTATTCCATATTGTGTCCGGGATTTCATAATATGCCGGAGGCCCTATCGCATTGCGAGGCCGCCGCGCGATGACCTTAATTGCTCCCAGCATTTCTTGGTATCGAGCGTGGCCAGGACTGTATGAGGTACGGACCAGGAGAACTTCTCGTGCTCCTTCACTATGTGGTCGATCCGTTTCCTGGGCCAGTCCCGGCTAAATCCGAGCCCCAGATCTTCGTTGACTAGGATAATATGAATCTCAGTCTGGATGGGTGAGCGCTCTATGATCGTCGTAACGGCGCATATTCTCTTAGGACCCGAGCAATCATGGCACCGCCCCGAAACCGTGCAGGGAGTGGGCGCGCCGCGACGCCGGAAATGCTCCGGAGCAATTACATTTTTGACCCTTTGGAAGGCCTCGTCAAGGTCTTTGACTATTTTGTTCCTGCCGACCACTATTATTGATATGGGATGACCCCAGAACATGCCGGCAACACGATTTCCCGCTCCGTCGATATTGAGCAGGACCCCGTCCTGGGTCAGGGCGTTCGAGCCAGTCAGAAAGACATCGCCCGTTGTGGCCTCGAAAGCAGGTTTAAAAACAAAATCAAAGAACCCTTGAGCGTCTTCGATCTTTATTCCGGGATCAAAGGGGTTCACGACCGGGGTCCCTCTGCGCTTCAAGCTTGAAACGATCTCAATCTGTCTCACCGTCGAAGAATCACCGATGCAGACCGTGCTTTCAACGGGTATAAGATCGAGGATCTGTTTGCGGGCATCTTCACGGTTTTCTGCGAAGTAGCCCCGGTAAAGTCTCTTCTTAAATGCCTTAAGCGTCTTCGATATAGTTTCGTCCTTCATTTCCTTTTTCATTACACTTCTCCTCTCGCGTTCAGCATTTGAAGACATGGCGTTCAGTTCCAATTGTGATCATCCAGCTCCCTTCCAACTCATCCAACTGGCTAGCGAGGACAATCATCAGTGTACTATTGCAGTAATGAGCTGGGAAAAAGACTATATGGCGGAAGTGCATGGGAATCGAACCCACCCACGGACTTGTGGCCCGTGCACTGGTTTTGAAGACCAGGAGGCCCACCAGGACCCCGGCACTTCCGTAGAAGATAATCTATTATGTATGCATACGATTGTCAATGCGCAAGTGACAGATTCGCCTGAGTCCGACAGTAGTCTCTGAAGTTATTCACGCCCACGAAGAATTCCCGCATCATGATAACCCAGTAGTACCGTCCTTTGCTCGTGAGAGAAAGGGTATTGCCCTGTCTTTTGATACCTCCGGTCATGATAAAGAAGCAGATCTCCGGATACAGATATAACAGGGCAGAAGCGCCATGCTTTTGTGTAAGCTCGTCGAGATTGAGCTTGAGTCCGAAGAGCTTCATGAGAAAATCATAGAGAAATTTCTCTTTGAGGTTGCAATCACGTCGCGCCGCAATAGGGAGTTCCCCGCGGTCTATGCGTTGTATATAATCTTCTATGTCGAAGGTGTTGGCGTAGACGCTGCCCGACAGATAACCGATAGATCCGCTACCCAGGCCCGCATACTCGTCATAGTTGATCACATATTCATCGATCATGGCCTGGTCTCTCGAAAAGCACCATGCGGTGCTTGCGCGGTAATCCTTTTCCAGGGCGTCCGCGATCATGCGGTAAAACGTCCCTCCGCGTGCATCATCAACCACGC
Source organism: Syntrophorhabdaceae bacterium (assembly GCA_035541755.1). Lineage (NCBI taxonomy): Bacteria > Pseudomonadati > Thermodesulfobacteriota > Syntrophorhabdia > Syntrophorhabdales > Syntrophorhabdaceae > Syntrophorhabdaceae bacterium. Next base: position 3,221 of record DATKMQ010000071.1, on the reverse strand, counting down.
CGAGCCGTGTTCCCATGACGTTTTTCGTTGCCGACGATACCATGAGCGGGTAGTAGGTGACCTGGTCAAGGCTCATTGCAAGCAATACCGACAGATCGCGTGCGAGCATCTCGCGCGTCTGCGTTGGGAAATTGAAGATCATGTCCACATTGAGCGTATCGAAATATCCCTGCAGGGATTTAAGCTTCGCAGCTATTTCATCGCCGCTGCCGTACTTATGATATCGCCCCACCGCTTTCAGGAGATCATCGTCGAAGGTCTGCACACCCACGGAAAGCCGGTTCGCGCCCGCCTTTTTCAGGGCTTCCATATTCCTATCATCCAGGTGGTTGGGGTTAGTCTCCACAGATATCTCATGCACGTCGTAGATCTGCCTCACGAGTCCTACCGTCTCCACAAGCTCATCGATGAGAACCGTGGGTGTTCCTCCGCCCACGTAAAGGGCATTGAAGTCGTAACCCAGGTCCCTGTACATGAGGATCTCTTTCTTGAGCGCCTTAAAGTAGGCCCTCACCAAGTCTTCGCGGAAGACCACTCGATGGAACGAGCAATAGGGGCAGAGTTCCTCGCAGAAGGGCACATGTACATACATGAGCAGGGGAACCTCGTTCGCCCCCTTTTCAGGCAGGGCATAGGAGGCATGGGGGGAAAATTTGAGATAGTTCTCATTTTTCTTCCGCGCCATGTGGCCGATGAATCTTTCAATCAACATATAAGATGGCTCCCGTCCGACCAGAGAATGTTACGGTCAACGGGTAAAAAAATCAAGAGGTATTGTTTTAAGCGCTTTGGCTCTTCGCCCGAGCTGCGTGGCTTTCGCTCCATGCCCGCGGGCAGGTTATCATAACTCACAGATGGGCCTCGTGTGGTTTTCCCCAAACAGAGAAAAATGTTGACTCGTGAGGCAAAGCCATATAAAACATGGCATGTTTTTGGCGAAGAGCTTATGAAGTTATACGCGTCGCTTGTCGTTTTCTTTCTCGTTGCATGTGCGAGCGGATCAACCTCCCCTGCTCAGGTCGCCCGTGTTGCGGCCCAGGGGATTGCTACCGAGCCTGCGACAACGGCAAGCGAAAAGACGGCAGGAGCTTCAGGTAGGCAAGGTCAGCACGCCCTTATCCACGTGAGGACCAAATACAGGGTCGATTTTTCGGGAACCGTCACACAGGTGGACCCCGAGTCACATATCATATCGATTAGTGCACATGGAAAAACCATCACTTTCGACATGACGAGTCCCACGCTTGCCGGTTACAACAGCATTCGGGACATAAAAAAGGGGGACGCGATTTCCGTGGCGTACACATCCTCCGGCATAGAGATAAGAAAAGGCTCTTATTCATCCGCACGTACGGAGGCGGGAGCCCCCATGGAAGAAAAGCCTGCCCCGCGTGAGCACAAGATCGCTACGGCCGAACCTGCGAAGCCCCGAAACCACATTGTTCCGGCACGCTTTAAAGACAAACCCCGGCCGACAAACTTTCAGGACCTCGACAACAACAAAGACGGTAAGTTGAGTCCCGTGGAACTCTGCGTCATGTACCCGGATCTGACCATGGAGAAGTTCAGGCAATACGATAGGAACTGCGACGGCTATCTCGACGAGTCGGAGTATCGGGCGATGAAGCGGTCACGACCGTAACGTGTCGGACCCGTGAATCGGCGGGTTAAAGCGGCGCACGGCTAGCGTCACAATCCCCTGCAAAAAAAGTTTTTGCCTTAATGTCCGAAATGTTTTTGAAAGGTCTTCTCGAGGACCTTTTCGATGTCTACCCGAAATTTTTCGTAACTCTTCAAGAACTTCTTCCCTGAAGGTGTTATCTGCGAACCGCCGCCTGCTACACCTCCGACTTTTCGATCAATCAGTGCGAAGCCGAGTTTCTTCTCGGCGTTCTGAAGCATGATCCAGGCCTTTCGATACGATATGCCGAGATCGATAGCAGCCTGATGGAGGGAACCGGCCTTTTCTATCTGCCTGAGTATCCTGTACGGGCCTTCGCCGAATGCCTTTCCGTTGTTATCAAGCCAGACCTTATAGGCAATTCTCATATGCGCTCTCCCGTCTTAATGAATTATATTGTATTCTCCATTATTCCGCAAGTTTGTGCACGCACCCGGAGAAACATTCCCTGACCATTCGCTTCGTTCCCTATAGTGAACACAGTATTGTAGCAAACAAATCAGTAAAAAAATAAATCTGTGCATGCTCGTTTTCTCCTATGAACAAATATGAGGATACTTTTTTTCTTGACATGCGCTATTCCCGATAGTATATAATGCTCGTTATTCCCAATTGTATATAAGGAGGCTCCGGTGTCCAAACATCTTCTGAAGAACGCAATTCAAGCGCTGCTCACGATCATATGTCTTCTTTCCTCAACTCTCGGTTTGTGGGCACAAGAAACCCAGGCACCGGCAACAAAGGAGCGGCACATCTTCACCCTCGGCGAAATAGAGGTGAAAGATAGCAGCGAGCTAAATAAGAACGTAACGGTTGATACGATTAACGGGGAGCAGATACGCGAGTTCAACGCGAACAGACTCCCGAATGCATTAGATCTCATCCCCGGAGTAACGGTTACAGGCGGAGGAAGGAGGAACGAGAAAGGCATCTTCGTGCGCGGGTTCAGTACCTCAAGGGTGCCTGTTTTTCTCGATGGTATTCCTATCTACGTTCCCTATGACAGGACCTTCGATTTCGATCGCTTTACCACGTTTGATCTTTCTGAAATCGTAGTTTCTAAGGGGTTTACGTCGGTTCTCTATGGTCCCAATACCATGGGAGGGGCAATCAATATGGTATCAAGAAAACCGGTAAAATCCTTTGAAGGGGACGTTGGAGCCGGGTATGGATCAGGAGATACCTATTATGGATATACCAATGTGGGGACAAACCAGAAGAAATGGTATCTTGAGGCAGGCGCTTCCGATTACAATCGTGACTATTATCCGATGTCCAATAAGTTTGACCCCACGTCGATACAGGCCAGAGGTCAGAGGATAGAGTCATATTCAAAAGACTATAAGGTGAATTTTAAGGTGGGGTTTACCCCTGCAGAAGGTCACGAGTACGCGCTCGGTTATATCCAACAACACGGTGAAAAGGGAGATCCTCCCGATGTGCGGTCAGCCTCAGCCGGCGGCGATACGAAATATTGGCTCTGGCCAAGATGGGATAAGACGACAACTTATCTCACAACGGACACGCCCATCATGGATAA
>DATKMQ010000070.1 GCA_035541755.1 Syntrophorhabdaceae bacterium | reverse complement strand
CCTGAGCGCAGGGGCAAAACGCCCTATCTCGGCGTGTGGCAGACAAAGGATGGAAAGTATATATGCACCACTGACCTCGAGCATCAGTACTGGGAGAGATTCTGCCGGACCATAGGCAAGGAAGAGTTCATTCCATTTCAGCACGATCCGGAAAAGAAGGAGACAATGATAGAGGCTATCGGCAAAATCATGCTCAGCCGGAACCGGGATGAGTGGGTCTTAATCCTCACCAATGCGGGTTCACAGGTAGCCCCGGTATATGACCCGGATGAAGCACTGCGTGACCCGCAGGTTATTCACCGTCAAATGGTCCTTGAAATAGAGGACGCTCCTCTGGGGAAGACGGTGAAACAGATCGGCATACCGATCAAGCTCTCGGAGACACCGGGGAGAATAAGGCATGTTGCGGCGCTGCCAGGGGAACACACAAGGCAGACCATGGAGAGGCTCGGCTATTCGGAGAACGAAATCCAAAGGCTTGAGCGGGAGGGTATTATCCACTTCCAATATAAGACAGAAAAACCCTAGCCGGATCTTGGGCAGCGTTATCCTCAACGTGCGTATGATCCATGGAACAGGTGCATCGCACGCGAGGCTATCGGCGCCAGACGATCTCACCGCCCATAATGGTCATGTCCACGCGTACCGACTTCAGCGCGTGATCGGGAACGCGGCTCAAATCATCGCTTAAGATAACGAGGTCCGCTCGTTTGCCCACCTCGATAGAGCCTCTTTCTTCTTCTTCAAAGGAGGCCCGGGCCGCCTCATATGTGTACATGCCGAGCGCCTCCACATGCCCGATTCCTTGCTCGGGTAGTACGGGCCTGTCCTTCTGCGATACCCTCGCTACAGCGCCATAGACACCAACAAGAGGGTTCGGTTCTGCCACAGGAAAATCTGAACCGGCCGCCACCCTGACACCGCTTTCTATCAGCGTGCCTATTGGATAGAGGTGGATCAATTCCTCTGGCGAAACCGTTTCGAGATACCGCTCACCACTATAATATATGAAGGAAGGCTGGGTAACTACGGTGATCCCGAGCGAGGCGATCCGTTTGGCCAAAGCGGGCGGACAGACCGAGCAATGTTCGATGCGGTGACGGTGATCGGGTCTTGGATCGCACGTGAGCGCGTATTCCACGGCGTCGCAAGCGGCCTCGATAGCACGCTCGTCCACGGCGTGGAGCACGGCCTGGAGTCCTGCCCGGTGGATTTCGAGGACCATCTCGTTGAGCGTTTTACGGGCCGGCTTAAGGCTTCCCGTAACTTCATGGATAATGATCTTCACACCTCCCATACGAAGCCCGCTTTCGCGAGGGCCTGGCGGATAAGCCTCACGCTTATATTCCTCGAACCCTTTGAGGCCAAGCATCATAGTGATGGCCGGTTTTAAGATATCTTTGTCCCTCCACCGTTGAAACGTGCTCCAGCGATTCAGATCGTTGTGCGATGAGGCATCCTGAACCGAGGTGATGCCGTAACCGAGCAATTCTTGATTTGCGAGTTTTGCCCCCTGTTTCAATTGGTCGTCATCAAGAGGCGGGATTTTTTCTGCGAGATATGCGCCCATACCGTAAAGGATGCCCGTGGGTTCGCCTGTCTCGAGATCCCGGTCGATAATACCATCCTCGGGATCGGCCGTTTCTCCAGTAATGCCGAGATGCGCTAAGCCAACGCTATTGAGCACGTGGGCATATCCGGACCGGTGAGTAAGCTTGACCGGATGAGTAGGGGCTGCTTGATCGAGATCAAGACGATGCGGATGTCGCTTTTCGGACAGAGAAAATTCGTCGTATCTTTTTCCCCTTATCCACTGATCGGGCGAGAGGCTCTGCGTGAGTGACCTTATTTTATCCTGTATATCTCTTATTGAAGTGATCTCGGCCTTGGGTGACAAATCAAGAGCCACAAGGTGCTCGGCATACGCGGCAAGATGGCAATGGGCGTCGATAAAGGCGGGGATCACGGTTCTGCCTTTGCAATCGATTGTCTCTGTCGCCTTGTTTTTGGTTTTGCGGATCGCCTGATCGTTTCCAACCGCCGATATACGTGCACCCTCGGCGGCGATAGAGCGAGCCACGGCCGGACAGGGACCCATGGTCATCACATTGGCGTTATAAAGAATCAGGCCCGACACGGCATCTTTCTTCCACGTTGTTCTTCATACCATGACCCAACCGATCATTCCCATGCCCTGATGACTAAGCCAGGACCGGCGCCGCCTTTTAAGAACCTGCTTGTTGCAGCGAGCGGCCTCACTTGCTGTACAGTTGGATGAGGCGTTGTGCCTCGCTCAGTATCTTCGTTCCGGGAAGTCCTTTTGCATCGAGCGCCTGGGCCTCTTTTATGGCCTCGGCTTTCATGGGCGCATAGAATTTATCGAGCTCATCTTTGGGCAAGGTTATGAACTCCACACCGAGCTTCTTCCCGTCTTCCATGGCATGCTGATTGCCTTTAAGCTGGCTATCGTCCGCCTCCTGTCCGTACCAGTCTATGTTTCGTTCAAAGACCTGCTTGATGTCAGGGGGCAGGCTGTTCCACTTAGCGAGATTCATGGCTCGCATACCGCTATGTGTTTTGTAGAGATTGATCAGCGTGACATACTTGGCGACCTCAGACAGTTTCAAGACCTCAAGGGTTTCAGCGGGTGAAAGCAGCCCGTCTATGATACCCTTTTGCAGGGCAACGTAGACTTCTGCGTTGGATAAGGATATGCCTTCCACCCCGAGTTCTTTGAGCACACCGGCCATATCACCGAGTGACTTGAGTCTCATGCCTTTGAGGTCCGCTATCCTGCGCACAGGTTTCCGGGTGATGAGTTGATGGGTAGACCCGCCCCAGCAGAGCACCTTCATGCCCTTGTATTCGCCCTCTATCTCCGGAAACTTTTTCAGTAGTTCCTTAAAGACCCTGGCCCCCACCGTCTGGTTCGCGCCGTAGAAGAACAGATAGCTCGCTTTGTGAATCAAGAAACCACTCTTCGATGTTGCGGGATTAATAAAGGCCATGTCCACGGCGCCCTGGGTGAGCTCTTCCACGGCGTCCCTGCCTCCGATTATGGCACCTCCCCAGTATGGCTTGATTTTTACCCTGCCGTTTGTCTCTTTTTCGATCTTGGCAATCCACTTCTGATCGGTCAGGCTAAAGGCATGATCGGCCGCATAGGGTGTGCCGTAGGTGAGCTCGATCACCTTCGCCTGCTGTGCCATCACATGACAGGGTATCATGAGGGCCGCTAATATGACCGGTACTATACACATCAAAAGGTATTTATTCCTTCCCATGCCTGCCTCCTTAATGTCGCTCCGCACATGAGCAGAATTATTCTTTACCTGGTAGCCATAGCGAACCCGGTTCGCAACTGTTTGAAACTCTATGTTCCCTGTTATATCGTCAGCCTCAATAATTTCCGGGTGTTCTCTTCAAATATCTTCGTCTTATCCGCATCAGGCACGCTCATCTGTTCGACCGAGCGTACCGTGTCCCACGTGTATCCATAACCGCCCTGACCGGTTGCGCCAAGAGGCATATCGGTTCCAAAAAGCAAGCGGTCGGGCCCGAAGTAATCGTAGCCGCACATGAGCGCCGAGGTATTTCCGTAGACCGCCGTATCGTTGTAGAACTTATGCAAATGCTCGGCGTTCGCGACCCTCTTGATCCTCCGCTCGAAAAAAGGCACCATGCCCCCGCAGTGGTGCGTTATGAATTTGATGGTCGGAAAATCTATGAAGGTGCCCGCATTGACGAGGCTCAGCATAGTCAATGCGGTTTCAAAAGGCCATATAAAAGAACCCATGGGCAGGTGATTGATCCAGTTCTGGATGGGTCCCGCGACTCCTTTGGGCGCGCTTCGCATGATAAGGGGATCCACGGGATGGATCCATAATGGAAGATCGTGATGTACCATCTTCTCATAGAGCGGTCTAAACTCGCGCGCATCGAGCATCTCCCCGTTCACGTTCGTAAAGACCTGTGCGCCCCTCATGTGCAGCTTGGTGATGGCCCTGTCCGCCTCTTTAAGAGCAGCGTCGATATTTTTGAGCGGCAGGCAGGCCACAGCGGCGACAAACCTATCGGGATGGCGGGCAACGAGTTCAGCCATTTCGTCATTTGCTATTTGAGCAAGCTCGGCGGCATCCTTGGGACCAACAAGGGTCTCCATGGGCGGCGTGGCTACAGTTAGTACCTGGAGCACATCCGGATATCTGTCCATGACCTTGAGCCGGACATCGATGTTACTTAAGGCAGGGTTCTGGAGCATCCATCCGCCCGACCTCGAAAAATCAGCGTTTTTCGCCTTCTTGAGCAGTCTGTCGAAGTACTTCCTAGGCAAAAAATGGGCAAAAATATCAATCTTCATATTCCCTCCTCAAGGAAGATTCCACGTTGCGCTGCATAGAATGTGAGCCGGCGCCCATATCTGTTTACTCGCGGATCAGTACCTCATCCCCTTCCCACTCGAATCGTGCGTTGAGGCCCGCGCCTTTGGTTATCTTCTCCACATAGTCAAAGACCTGCTGCCCCCGTTCATCGCATCTTACGATTTCGGGCTGCGCGAGTTTATTCACAACACAGGGCAGATACGCCACCCGTGAGATTTTGCCCGCTTTAATCGTGCATTTGGCAATGATCGTATTTTTTGCTTCTGGGTGGAAAGGATATGTGGGATACTCGGGGTCAGGCTCAAACCCGAAAAGCTCTCTCCTTCGGTTCGCCCATTGCCCGGCGCCTTTGGCGGGGTCCGGAGTCAGATGTCTCACGGCGGTAACGAAGTTGCCCAACCCATGAAAGATCGTTTTCCCATGATAGACCTCGATACCTTTCAGGATATGGGCATGGTGCGCTAAAATCAAGTCGGCCCCCGCGTCTATAGCTAAATGGGATATGTCCTGCTCATATCGGGCGATCTTGATGGGCGTGTGGCCGATGCCCTTATGAAAACTGACCGTGAGCACATCGCAGAGAGGTCTTAGTTTTCCTATATCGTCGAGCATGGCCTCAAGACTCTTCGGTTCCGCAAACGTGTAAATGGTCGGCGGTCCCCCGGGGCTCGGATTGTCTAACTCATAATAGGTAATGATATACACGTAAGCGCACCCGGCCTTGCCCTGACCGGCCCATGTCTCTTTGGGTCCAACACAATTGTAATCCAGAAAACCGAAACGAATGCCCGAACGTTCAACTATTGCAGGCCTGCGGGCTTCATCGATGTTCATACCCGCCCCCACCGTGACTATGCCATAAGCGGCAAGTCCGGCTAAAGTATCCTCGATACCGGGAGGGCCCGAATCCCACACGTGATTGCTCGCGACGGTGGCCACATTGATACCGGCGAACGGCAGGGCGCTCATGTTCTTCGGGTCAGCCGGAGGCGCGGTCGTATCGATTCTCGTTGTGATCGGCCTCGCCGTGAAGACGTGCTCCACCTGACCGACTACAATTTCGGCCCGGCGAAGCGTGGGAGCCGCGAGCTCAAAGAGAGATTGAGCGTCGGGCACCCCGAGCGACAAATCACCAACCGCAAACATCGTCAACGCTTGTTCGTCCATGTCTTTGCCCTCGCATCCGTTCAAGAAACCACCACCTCATCGCCGCTCGTGGTGAGCCTGGATTCGAGCTTCTCGATTTTTGAAACGGAGCTCAGATAATCTACCACATCCTTAAAGCGCCCGTCGCCCACGCGCAATATTTCCGGCTCAGCATCTTTATTTATCAAGGCCGGAAGGAACGAGACCTTCTCAATCCCTTTGCGAGAAATCAAACAGCGCACGATCATGGTCTTTCTCGAATCGACAGGATAGCCGTACCCCGTATACCCGGGGTCCACATCCCAGGGATATCTCTGTCTCATCTGCCTGTATCCTGGATCGCTGAGTACGAAGGAGGCAGGCACATCAAAGGCAAAATTACCGAGACTGTAAAAGATCGTCTTTCCCTTGTAGACTTCGATTCCCTTGAGGATGTGGGCATGATGTCCGAGAATCAAATCCGCGCCTGCGTCGATAGCGGCGTGACCCGCCTCACGCTGGTACATGGCGATCATAGCGGGCGCAAAGTGGATGCCCCAGTGCACGGAGACGATCACGATATCTACAAGCGGCCTGATCTTTTGAATGTCTTTGATCATGTCGTTCAAGTCGTTCTGATTCGTATTCGTGACAATTTTGGGAGGCGTTCCTGCCTGCCAGTCGACCTGTTCATAGAATGTGGTGGCTCGAAGCGGCGCGCAGCCGGCTACCCCGGGGGCCGCGTCATAACCCTTGGGCAGCACCGAGCAGTAGCCCAGAAAGGCGATCTTCACACCTTTCTTTTCGATCACCACGGGTCGTCGCGCCTCCTCTATGTCCCGTCCTACCCCGATCACATGCATGCCTTTGGCCTTGAGAAGCTCCATGGTATCGAAAAGACCCTCCACGCCCCAGTCGAGGGTGTGATTACTGGCAAAGGAGACCACGTTGAATCCGCCGGAGACGAGAGCCGACACGTTTTTGGGATCAACCCGTGAGTGATGCGATCTGATCTGCACCTGCCGGGATCCCCCCTTGGTGAGGCTCCTCTCAAGCTGGCAGAATGCAATATCCGCTCCTCTCGTGGTTTCAGCGGAGAATTGGAATATAGAATCGGGGTCCTCTCGGTCCGGCCCCACATCGCCCACAGCGCATAACGTCACCACATCATTCTCAACCATCATTAATCCTCCTCTTCAAATCACCGCTCAAACTCACAAAACCCTTCAGCTGGCGCTCCCGCCGAGTAGATCGATCACCTGACTCACATCAGGGATAGTCTCAAGCTTGCCGATCATATCGGCAGCCCTCACTGCATCCTCGTCGCGAATAGGTATTGCCGAAAAAGAGAGGCAATCCTTGAATTTGACCATGAGATCCTCTCCGCTCACAGCCTTCTCAGGCATCCCATAGATTATCTCATCCTGTCGTCTGTACAGGGCGCCATTGCTAACCCTTATCTCTACAACGGGGGATTCTTCTTCCCGTTTGCCAGCTACCTCCGGCACGTAATGGTAGGTAATCCTCTGCGCTATCTTAAGAACCGTGGGATCGTTCAACCCTTCCGGTGTGTAATCATGAAGCGTGACATTGCCTTTGGCCACGGCTATGGCCACCGTAAAGGGAATACTGTATTTGCCGTCGATCGCGGTCTTCGGTTGCCGCTTGGATTCGATGGGCTCGGAAAGAAGCCTCGTATGGGGAGAGCCGCCCACGATCCTCACTTCCTCCACGTCTTTGGCTTTCAGTCCGTGTTCACGCATGATTTCAAGCGTACTGTAAATCACGGGATGCGTGGCGCCGCACGCGGGCCACGGCTTAAACTGCATTCTCATGCCGTCGAACCTCCTGCCGAGCGCGCCTACTAAAGAATCCCTGTCGGGATCGGCCTGGAGATAAACCCTGTATAACCCGTACTTTCCTTCAAAACTGTCTCGCGAACCGGTTATACCCCGCTTGGCAAGCAGCGCAGAGAGTACGGCCCCCTTGCCGGTCCAAGCTGCCTGAATGGCCCTCGTCTCTGCGGCAAACCCTGTGCCCATCTGCCGACTGCCCGACAACTGGGCAAACGCGATACCGAAGGCATCTATCATCTGTTCCTCGGAAAGCTTGAGTAGTTTACCCACCGTAGCCGCACCGCTGATGAAGCCAAACAGTTGTGTGGAGAACCAGCCCTTGTCCATAGTCCATTCGTCCCGTCCCTGAGGGCTCAAGGTAATCGCCCGCCCCAGTCTCACCATGATGTCATTTCCCAACGCGACGGCCGCAATGAAATCCCTGCCCGTGACTTTTCCTATACGCTCCGCTATAGCCAAGCCAGGGAGAACAGTCGTTACACCGGAATGAATCTTGCCCATCATATGCATGTCGTCGTAATCCACCATGTGTCCCATCGCACCGTTGACAAAGGCCGCCATCCAACAGGGTAGCTTGCCGCCAAAACCAAGGATGGTGCTCTCTTGTTTGCCGCCCCCTTCCTTGATAAGCTCGACAATCTCTTTTGCCGCCGCATCCAGGGTGGAAGCAGCGATTGTGACGCCCAAAGTATCGAGAATACATCGTTTGGTCATCTCCACGAGCTCGCCCGGCAGGTCCGCGTAGGCTGTGTTTACTACATACTGCGCCAGGTCAAAGGCTGCATCCCGGCCCCTGTTGGTACCGGAGGCACCTTTGATTCCCACGCTTTCCCGCAGAGCGGGAGTTGGGTTATTCTCTCGATGATCTTTTTTGCCTGGCGATACTCTTTTATCTTTACCCATCGGTTTCTCCTTGTCTTACGTGTGGCAGTTGACCCAGTGCCCAGGCTTTGCTTCCCGTAACGCCGGCTCCTCTTCAAAACAAGCCTTTTTCGCATCCGGACAGCGAGGATGAAAACGACATCCTGAGGGGATATTGAGCGCACTCGGCACCTCACCCTGCACGATGCTTCTTCTTCGCTGTCGCTCGAGTACGGGGTCAGGAATCGGAATTGCGGAAAGCAGCGCCCGCGTATACGGATGCAGTGGGTCCTGATAGAGCTCGGCCTTGGGCGATATCTCCACAATCTTTCCGAGATACATGACGGCAACCATGTGACTCACGTAATGCACTACGGAAAGATCATGAGAAATGAAAAGATAGGAAACATTCAGTTGATCTTGCAGAGATTTAAGGAGGTTGAGAATCTGGGCCCTGATTGACACATCGAGCGATGCCACCGGTTCATCACACACCACGAAGCTCGGTTGTACGATCATGGCCCGGGCGATACATACCCGCTGCTGCTGTCCTCCCGAGAGCATATGAGGGTATCGCTCACCCATATCCTCTTCCAATCCCGTGAGCGTATAGAGTTTCTGAAGTCGCTCGGTCATGGCGTCTTGCGGAATGTCTCCCTGGATTTTGAGCGGCTCCAGGATAATGTCCCGTATCTTCTGCCGGGGGTTCAGTGAACTATAAGGGTCCTGAAACACGACCTGCATCTTGGAACTTAAGCTTTTCGGTCTCGTCTTCGTGTCAAAGCTGATCTGTCTTCCCTCGAAGGTGATCCGTCCGGAACTCGGTTGAATGGTTTGGAGGATCAGGCGGCCAAGAGTGGTCTTGCCGCAACCGCTCTCACCCACAAGCCCGAACGTCTGTCCCGGCTCAATGGTAAAGCTCACCCCGTCCACGGCATTTATACTGCCAACGGCATGCTTAAAAAAACCTTTGGTAACGGGGTAGCGTTTCGTCAGTCCGTCAACTACGATGAGGGGTTCAGCCATGTTCTTCTTCTAACCTCCATCAATTCGCCAGCAGGCCACAGAGTGGTTCTCCGAGATAGTCTTAAAAGGAGGCGATTCCTTATCACAGCGTGCGAGGCGCTTGCCGCACCGCGGCGCGAACGAGCAGCCCTCGCCCAGACGATCAAGCCGCGGGGGAAAGCCTCCGATCGGACTAAGCTCGTACTCTATTTTGCTATCAAACCGGGGCACGGCCTTGAGCAGCGCCTCGGTGTAAGGATGCTGCGGCTGGGAGTAAAGCTCCACGCAACCGGCGCTCTCTACAATACGCCCCGCATACATAATATGGACAGTATCCGCGTATCGAGCCACAATCCCCAGGTCGTGAGTCACAAGGATTGTCGCTCTGCCATCCTTGTCATTGGCAGCGACGATAAGTTCCAGAATCTGTCCCTGTGTCGTGGCATCGAGGGCGGTAGTCGGTTCATCGGCGATGAGCAATTGAGGATTGCAGCATATCGCCATGGCCACCATGACCCGCTGCCTCATGCCGCCGCTTAACTCAAAAGGATAAGCCCTCATCTTACTGTCTACGTCAGGCACAGATACCGTCTCCAGTACCCTTTTTGATTCGTCGCGGCCCTCTGTCTTACTCATACCGCGGTGTAACTTAAGCGCCTCGGCCATCTGGTCTGCGATCGTCATGAGCGGGTTTAAGGAACTCAAAGGGTTCTGGAAGACTACACCTATTTCCCTCCCTCTTACCCGGCGCATCCCGGACTCCGAAAACTTCAAAAGGTCCTGGCCCTGCCATATCACCTCTCCGCCTACTACCTTGCTCGTAGGCGGATTGAGGCGCACAAGGGAGAGGGCCCCCATGGTCTTGCCGCATCCCGATTCTCCGACGATGGCAACCATTTCTCCCTTTCTTACTGTATAACTCAAGCCGTCCACGGCCTTAACAGGCGGCCGATAACGCCTGAGAAAATGAGTGCGTAGATTCTTCACACTGAGGATCGTTTCTTTTGCTATGGCCACGGTCATGCCTCTTAAAGGAAGTTCCTCTTTTCTATTTCGATTTGGCCCATCTCGTGGCCGTTCCGGTAAACCATATACGGTCGATACTGTTCCAGTTCGTGGCCACGGGCTGTATGACAACCCCCTTTTTCGGGGGCCATCCCGTCATGAGATCGGGACGCCAGGCCGTTCCATACGATGAGCCGCAAAAGTTGATGAACGGCATCGCATCGAAAAAGACCGTCTGCGCCTTCCGGGAAAGCGCAACCCTCTTTGCGCGGTCCTGGGTAAGGATCACCTGCTGCACGAGATTGTCGTACTCTTTGCTCGACCATTTTCCATAGTTGACTGTCTCTCCACTAATAAAACTGCTCAAGAACTCGATCACCGAGCTTCCCGTAATCGTGTTGAGTGTGTCGATAACGATATCGAAGTCTCCTTTGTCCCTGCGGGTAAAAAACAGGGCCTGGTCCAGCGGGGTCACCTTCATGTCGATGTTTAAGTATTTCTTCCACATGTCGGCCGTATATAAGGCCACGTTGACCCTGAACTTCTCATCCGATCTCGTGATGCATTCAAGGGTAAAACCGTTCGGCACGCCTGCATCCTTGAGGAGCTTCTTTGCCTCCGCTACCCGTTTGTCTAAAGGTTTGTCGATGCCTAAAGCTTTTGCCACTTCCTGTTTGGACAGGGCCTCTTTCAGGTAGAA
>DATKMQ010000069.1 GCA_035541755.1 Syntrophorhabdaceae bacterium | reverse complement strand
CTCTACCTTCCTTTTCCTTGACGCGGAGTGCCAGCAGGATGCCGATGACCGCGTTGAGACCTGCCGTGGCATCGCCCACAAAGACAGGGTCCGGTATGACCGGCGCGCCCTTCTCATCCTGAATCTGGCCGAGAATCCCCGACAAGGAAAGCGCCACGGGATCATGGCCTGCCCGTCGCCGATAAGGGCCGGTCTGGCCGCAGAGCGACACCGAGCAGTAGATGATACCGGGGTTGATCTTTTTTATGCGCTCATAATCAAATCCGAAGCGTTCCATTGCCCCGGGTCTATAGTCCTCGACAAAAATATCGCTCTTCTCGGCAAGCTTATAGATAACTTCTCGGGAGCCTTCTTTCTTCAAGTCTATAAGAAGGCTCTTCTTGTTGCGGGAGAAGAAATCATACGCCCTCATCTCTCGCCGCACTTTATCGTCTGCAGACTGCACGTTGTGCGCCTTATCACTCTTTGCAATTTCAGAGGGCTGCTCTATGCGTATGACCTCGGCGCCCATGTCAGCGAGCATCCAGGTACAGTATGGTCCGGGAAGCATCCTTGACATGTCCAGAACTTTCACATTTTCCAACGGTAGATCCATAATCAAAACCTCTTTTAGTGCACGGGATTAGCTCTTGCCGATACGAGGGGCTCATCCGCACATTCGCCAGAAGACGAACGAGCTCTATTAATGACCGTGGACTCCTTCGCTCTTCAGCCGCGAGCTATTCTCGGGCCGACGTCGTGAACGTTACTCAAAGACCCCTTCGGCAAGGGCCGCATTGTAATCCTCGTCGGAGAGACCCAGAAATTCTTTGTACACGTATTCATTGTGTTCGCCGAGGCAGGGGGACGTTCTCATGTCAGGCGCACAGTCGGAGAGTTTCAGCGGTTGCGTGGGATGGTTGCATTCACCTGCCACCGGATGAGTGAGCGTAACGAAACTCTGGCGAGCCTTAAGATGGGGGTCATTATCCACAAGATCTGACCCATCCTGCACGGGCCCCGAGGTGACGCGCGCTTTCTCGAGCATGCGGGCGAGCTCGTCCCGGTCATACTGGATGGTCCAGGCGCCGATTGCCGATTCCAGCTCGTCCTCGTGCGCCTTGCGCGCGGCAAGGTTTGCAAATTTGGCATCCCTGCACCAGGCGGGGTTACCCATAAGTGAGCATAAGCTCTGCCACTCCGGTTCGTCGAAGACAGCGATGGCGCACCATCGGTCATCTCCCTTGCAAGGGAATACTCCATGAGGAGATGCGTAAGCCGA
Source organism: Syntrophorhabdaceae bacterium (assembly GCA_035541755.1). Classification (NCBI taxonomy): domain Bacteria; kingdom Pseudomonadati; phylum Thermodesulfobacteriota; class Syntrophorhabdia; order Syntrophorhabdales; family Syntrophorhabdaceae; species Syntrophorhabdaceae bacterium. The sequence continues at coordinate 41,423 of DATKMQ010000069.1, read as the reverse complement.
GCGGTTGCCCTGTCGCATTTCGATGGCGCCGTTGGCGAAATAGTCGAGCATGGCAGGAGATATAAACTGCACCATAGTCTCTACTTGCGTGCAGTCGATCAATTGCCCCTTGCCGGTCCTCCTTCGGTAGTCGAGGGCGGCTAGTAAGGCAACCATGGTGAACTGGGGCTGCACCACGTCGGCATAGGCTATGCCGGGGGACACGGGTTCTCTGTCGGGCCAGCCCGTGAGCATGTAGTGGCCGGAAATTGCGCTGCCTGAATTCCCGAACCCGCTGAAACTCGTCTTGGGGCCGGTCTGGCCATAGATACTCGAGCTTGCCATGATGATGTCGGGTTTGATTTTTTTGAGTTCGTCGTAGGTGAGCCCTAACCTCGCCATGACCCCTGGCGTAAAATTTTCCATGACGATATCGACCTTGCCCACGAGCTTCTTCGCGATAGCGATCCCCTTGGGGTGCTGGATATTGAGCGTGATGCTGAGCTTGCTCGTGTTGGTGTGGATGAATATGGCGCTCCCATCGGGGTGGCGCACGTTATTTCTGAAAGGAGGCGTCATACGCCCTACGTCGGGACGTTTTTTCGACTCGACCTTGAAAACCTGGGCGCCGAAATCGGCCAGAAATTTGGTCACAAAGGGGCCCGCACCTGCCCAGCTGAAGTCGAGTATATTGATTCCCTTGAGCGCGCCCTCTTTAATCATTCTTCGCCTCCTTGGTTATTAAAGGACCCCTTGTTTCGTGAGCGATGCCATGTCTTGTTCGGAAAGACCCAGTTCCTTACCGTAAATCTCGGCATTATGTTCCCCGATCAGGGGTGCCCGAAAACGGACCTCGTTGGCATCTTCACTCGTGAGGTAGGTAAATCGCGGGTACGCGAAAGAAGTCTTCAGCTCAGGATGGGCCACTTGTTTCCAGAACCCTCGCGCAGTGAGCTGTTCGTCCTGTGCCACCAGATCCACGGAGTTTACCGGTGAAAGCAAAAGGCCTCGCTTCATGGAGCCGGCTGCGAGCTCGCTCGTCGTGTGAGTCGCGATAAACGCGGCTATGGAATCCTGGATCGCCTGTACGTCCTCATCGCTCCAACCAACGAATGAGGTGAGTCCGTCCCAGTTTATATCGGCCCACCTACCCGCCGTGCCCTCCTCCTTCATCCATTCCACCCAGCCACGGACGGGCTTCGGGTTCTCCATCATGATGAGCCACGTGACGTAGCCGTCCTTGGATGGCCAGAGCTGTTTGAAGCCCTTTCCGCCTCTGGCGAAACGGTTACCCATGCGAGGCGTTTTTGCTTTTTCCCACTCCCATCGGAAGGGCTCCCGGTAGTTGGCGCGTACTGCTATTTCATAGATGGAGGCGTCAACGTGCTGTCCTTTGCCGGATGCATATCGGCAGTGAATGGCGAGAAGCGTGCCCGCCGCGGCGTGTGCGCTTGCCAGATAATAGGACTGATCAAGACACATCCGAAGCGGTGGCCTGTCGCTGTCTCCGTTGATGCTTAAGAACCCGCTCATGGCGAGAAGGGTAATATCAGAGGCCTTGCGGTTTTTGTAGGGACCTGATTGTCCGAAGGGGGTAATCGATGTCATGATCACTTTGGGATTACGCGCGTGCAGAGCTTCATAACCTACGCCCAGTTCATCGAGATAGCCGGCACTGAAGGACTCGATGACTACATCCGCGGTGTCGGCAAGCTTCATGAATATCTCTTTCCCCCTGGCGTCTTCAAGATTAAGCGTGATGCCCCGCTTGCTCGCATTGAGGGCAAACCAGTTAAGGCCCCGCTCGGGATCAACCGTATTATGAAAAAAGGGGCCGATCCGCCGGGAATTGTCCCCTCCGGGTTTTTCGATCTTGATCACATCAGCGCCCAGATCGCCCATTATCTTGCCGCACAGGAAACCTTTTTCATCGGTGAGATCTAATACTCTGTACTTACTGAGCATACTGTTACCTCACTTTCCTTGATTTGATGTGGCACGTGACGCAATGTTTTTAACCCACGGTCCTATCTGGCCATGCATCTTTGCTCGATGAACTGAGAGACTTGAGCCTTGATACCCTCGTCATCCCACTCTCTCGCATCGACAACGTCGGCGTAGATGGGTAACACCGGAATGCCTCCCTGTTCGAGGACCATCTTGATAAACATGTTGCCCACGGAATCGATGCAATTGCTGGCAACGATCATTACAGCGCCGTTCACCCCGTATCGTTTGGCCTCGTTTAATTGCCACTGAGGATCGCGCAGCCAGTATCCCATATACAGATGGCGGCTTGCAAGGGCTCTCATCGGATCTGTACGGTAGTCACGTATGTAGCCGTCAGCGGCGATGGAGAGATACATGGAGTTGGTGAAGACCGCGCCATACTTTTCTTCAAAGTACCGGTAGAAAGCCGTATTATGCCAGAGCCCGCGCCCGATCCACATGAGTCTGACTTTCTCGTCCTTGCAGACCGCTTCACCTTTGTCAACTTTTTCTTTCACCTCTTCATAGAAGAGCTTTGCGTGCTCTACGCCCCATTTCGTGCCCCGGTGCCACTGAAGGTTCATGGTAGCAGCGAGCTGATCGGGCAAACCCACCGGGGAGGGGCGGGTTACGGAGAGGAGGTTACGGATTTTCTTAAAGTATTCTTCCTGCTGGTTCTCTAATTCCATGATTTCCACGAAGTTCTTGTAGTTGAATACCCTGCCTGTTGTGACCTCCAGATACCGTATGAGGGCCTTTAACTCTTCCACGCGAAGATCGAGCGCCCGGGTGCCGACTATTTCTTCCCATCTCGTTTCCAGTGTTTCCCACCAGCGGGGATACGACGGGGCAGGCGCCGGATACTCCATGGGGAAGAATTTGCAATTATACTCGCCGGCCAGCCGCTCAAAAATCTTTGTTTGTATGTCACAGGATAGCTGGGCCAGTAGTATGCTGGGGTTAGGGAGACCTCCCCAAGGTGCGCGCTCCGGATTGTGGTCCATGGCGCAGGCAAGGGGTAATGCACAGTAGCGACAGAGGTTCCGAGGATATCCCTTGGCATTCATTTCGTCGAAATAGTAGCCCGCCATCTGCTTGGCGGCGATAATCGCGGACCACCACTGGGTCATGACCACGGGTATGTCGTCCATGGCCAGGAATATCTCATGGGGTGCATCGGCGTTGGCGAGACAGAAAGGCTCTCCTTTAGCCAGTCTCTCCTGGATGGATTTGAACCAGTCCTTCTGGTATTTGGCAGAGATGGCGGCAACCTTGAGTTGTTTTACACTTCCGTAAGCCCCGGCTCTATGCCCTTCGTTTATATTCTTCGGTTCGCTCATTTCAGGCCCTCCTTGCGTCCCTCTCTTAGCGTCTCAATGAATCCTTGTATGCCGGCCTTGATGTTTTTTTGATCCGAGTCGGACAACAGATATTTTTGCGGACCGAATGAGAGCGAGGCAATGCCTTCTGCCTTCAAAGCCTTTATCTGATCGGGCTCATCCCAGGCGGGCGCGGGATCCCATTCCAGGAGATAGAAAATAGCCCCCTGCGCCTTTGCTTCAAGCGCCCTTCGCACTGTGTAGGCGACCTTTTGCGCCGACGATTGGGTTCTCGGTCGGGACGATCGTGCATGGTATCTGTCGGCGAGCGCCTCCATAGGGTCAGCCGTTTCGTCCACCGGGTCCTCGAAATACCTGTTCCCCCAGTTGCTGTCTTCAGCAACGATCACTGCCCCTGAGGACTCGACAAGCTTATAGATCTCGGGATTATCGAGATCGCTGCCTTCCATGAATATTCTTACGCCATCCTTTTCAGGGAGTGTGGAGGCGCCATCGAGGAACTCTTTGAGAAGTTTGTTGTGCTCTTCTTTGAGCATGAAGCCCGCAGATCCGATCATCTGGAGGGCTTCGACCCCTGATACGCGTGGTTGTTCGGCGACACGCAACTCAGCCACCTTTTTGAGAAGGGCCTTATTTTCATTTCCCACTGCTATCGCCCGCGACAGTGCCTTAATGTCGATCTTTCTGCCTGACCATTCCTGAAGCTTACTCTTAAGATTGAGCAGGCTCTCCCGTACATAGAGGGCCGTTGTGAGAAACGGCGTGTGGAGTATGTCAAATACATGAACAGGAGGAAAGTTCACTGCGGGATTCACTTGATGTATCCACCACAGCTGATGGTACAGCTTAAGGACCGCATCGCTGTGATGGGGGATGATGATAAAATCGAGAAAGTCATATTTGCCCGTGAGCAGCATGTTCAGAATGGACCGTACCGAAGGATCATAAAAGGATTCCGAATATTTGTCCACTTCTTCGGTGCCCTCGGCCGGATTTCCGCTCATGCGAAAGGGAAAGAGGCCCGCTGCGAGGATCATCTCATCAGGCGCATCATCGGAGAGGTAGCCTACTACCTTGCCCCCTTGTTTCTTCCATGCCCTTGCTGCGCTGTCACGTTGTGTGTACTGATCTTTCATCTTCTCAAGCGGACCCATGTTTCCTCCTCGTGCTCAAGACGCTCTCTCGTTTACACATGTTCTCAACCACGTATCTTTCCGTATGATAGAGACCCTCGTTTGAGCGGTGGTGCGCGGTTCGGCCCGCCCTGTTTCTTCGGTCTACTCCAGAACTCCGTCATTGAGCAGTTCCACAAATTCCTCATCGGGTATGCCGAGGAGGTCGAGATACACGTATTCGTTGTGCTGACCCAGACAGGGTGATGTTTTGACCTGGGCAGGGCTTTTCGATAGCTTGACCGGTGGGACCGGGTGGTTACACTCCCCGATGACCGGATGCGTGAGTTTTACGAAACTCTCTCTCGCGCGGAGTTGAGGATCTCGGTCCACGAGGTCAGACGCATCCTGTACGGGCCCCGAGGGCACACCAACCTTTTGCAGCATGTCTACCAGTTCCTCGCGGTCATACTGTATGGTCCATTGGCCGATGAGCGTTTCAAGCGCATCTTCGTTTTGTTTTCTCGAGGTAAACGTGGAGAACTTTGCATCCTTTGTCCATGATGGATTGCCCATGAGCCTCACAAGTCCCATCCACTCTGTTTCGTTAAAAACAGCGAGGGCGCACCACCGGTCATCGCCCTTGCAGGGAAAAACAGCGTGGGGGGACGCGTAGCTCGAACGGTTGCCCTGTCGCGTTTCAATGGTGCCGTTGGCGAAGTAGTCGAGTATGGCGGGCGATATGAACTGGACCATGGTTTCAACCTGGGTCGTATCGATGTACTGTCCTTTTCCGGTCCTCTCCCTGAAATCGATGGCGGCCATCAGCGCGGCGGCGGTGAAAAGGGGCTGGACCACGTCGGCGTATGCTATGCCCGGGGTCACGGGGTCCCTGTCAGGCCAACCCGTAAGCATGTAGTGGCCGGAGATGGAAGCGCCCGAGTTTCCGAAGCCGCTGAAACGGTTCTTAGGGCCTGTCTGCCCGTAGATACTTGAGCTCGCCATGATAATATCGGGTTTTATCTTTTTCAATTCCTCGTAACCGAGCCCCAGCTTCTCTATAACGCCCGGGGTAAAGTTCTCCATAACGATGTCGGAGATCTTCACGATCTTCTTTGCAATCTCTACGCCTTTCGGATGTCTGATATTCAGGGTGATGCTCATCTTACTTGTATTTGAATGAAGGAAGAAAGCACTCCGGTCCGGGTGGATGATATTGTCCTTGAAGGGCGCGCTCAAGCGTCCTATGTCGGGGTGCTTTGTAGACTCTATTTTGATGACCTGTGCACCGAAATCCGCAAGATACTTGGTGGCGAGCGGGCCTGCGCCCACCCAGCTGAAATCACATACCCTTATGCCTTCTAAAGCGCCTTTTTGTGCCGTCATGCGAATACCTCTTGTGTGTTACTCAAAGAACGCCGCGTTCTTTGAGGGATGATATGGATTGTTTGGATAGACCCAACTCCTTTTCGTATATCTCCTCATTATGCTCGCCGATCTTTGGTGCCCGCATCTTAACATGAGTATCGGTTTCGCTGGCGAGAAAAGGGAATGCGGGATACCCGATGGTTTGAGTTGTTCCCGCAACAGGGAGCTCTTTCCAGAAGCCGCGGGCAATAGGCTGCGTATCTTTGGTCACATTATCAATCCTATTTACGCGGGCCATAGGGATGCCCCTTTTGATGGACTCCACCTCAAGCTCGTCCATGGTGAAGCCCGTGAAGAATTTTTCAATGACCGCTTCCCACGCGGAGAGTTGCTCCTGCGACACCTCGGAAAGATGCAGCGTGGCCCAGTCAACATCTTTCAGTATATCGGCCCGGTTGAGTTCGGACATCCATGTGATGAGCGCTTTCATCTGCTTCGCGCCCGTGACACCGCCCGTCAATAACCATGTGACGTACCCGTCCTTGCAGCGCCACAGTTGAAGACCTTTTGCTGCAGCCCGGGGAAACCGGTTACCAGCCCTCTTAACCAGGACTTTCAGGAATTCCCATCGTGCCGGTTCCCAGTAATTGCCGCGAACCGCAGCCTCATACATGGAGACGTCCACATATTGTCCCTCTCCTGAGACCCTCCTGTAGTTAATGGCGAGCAGAATCCCTACCACTGCATGTATGCCCCCTAAGCTGTAAGTCTGGTCAAGGCACATCCGAACGGGGGCACGATCAGGGTCTCCGGTAATGCTCATAAGCCCGCTCATGGCGAGAATGGCGAGGTCCGAGGCCTTACGGTCCTTGTAGGGGCCTGTCTGCCCGAAGGGGGTTATGGATGTCATGATCAGTTTCGGATTAGAGGCACTGAGCTCAACATAGCCGAGACCGAGGGACTGCAGGTGGCCCGGGGCAAACGATTCGATGATCACGTCTACCTTGTCTGCGAGCTTCTTGAATATTTCCTGTCCCTCGGGGTTATCGAGGTTGAGCGTGATGCCCCTCTTGCTACTGTTATAGCTAGACCAGTGGAGGCTCTTCTCCGGATCGGGCGTATTCTGCAAAAACGGACCGATCCGCCGCGAGAGATCGCCTCCGGGTCTTTCTATCTTGATCACATCGGCGCCAAGATCGCCCAGGATTTTACCGCAGACAGAACCTTTTTCGTCTGTAAGATCTAACACACGATATCCGTTTAACATGTTTTTTCTCCCGTTCTATAAATCAAAAAACCTTTGCTTATTCTTATGACTCCGCCCAAATTTGTTCCCGGATTGATAGGTTTCTTTGAGATGTTCTTGTCGGCATACAGTTTTGTTTGTGACAGCAGCTAAAAAAAACCACAATATCTGCACCCTTGTCAATAAATTTTATCCGCCTTCGTTCGATCCCCGCCCGGCATAAAAGTCTTGACTACCATGAATCTCGTATAATAGTATACATTAATATCTTATGACCATCAGGCGGTAATACATTATGGATAACAAAGAAAAGGAAATAAAGTCGGTGGCAAGCGAAGATGGCGATATCAAGGGTGTGGTCTTCAACATACAGCGCTACTCAATCCATGATGGCCCGGGCATTCGTACGACCGTTTTTCTCAAAGGGTGTCCTTTATCCTGTGTGTGGTGTCAGAATCCCGAATCTCAAGCGTTAAAACCCGAGCTTTTCTACAACCGTGAGCGCTGTGTGGGCTGCGGCAGATGCATCGCTGTATGTCCTGTCAACGCGATTGAGATGGGTGAAGGCAAGGTGCACACGGACCGGAACCTCTGTACGGCTTGCGGCCACTGTGTGGATGTATGTCCCGAGGAGGCGCGAGAGGTCATGGGAAAAGTCATGACGGCCAAAGAGGTGGTGGGCGAGGTCATGAAGGACGCCATCTTTTATAAAAACTCCGGGGGCGGCGTGACCATCTCGGGTGGTGACCCGTTCGCTCAACCGGCATTTTCAGCTGCCATTCTTAAGTTCTCAAGGGAAGAGGGCATTCATACGGCCATTGAGACATGCGGCCTTGCCCCCTGGATAACGATCGAAAAGATACTCCCCTATGTGGATCTCGTGCTCTACGATATGAAACATATGAACACAGCCGAACACAAAAGGCTGACGGGTGTTTCCAATGAGCTTATCCTCGAGAATGCGAAAAGAATATTCCACGAAAAGCATATTCCGCTCGTCATTAGAGTCCCTGTGGTACCCGGCTATAATGACTCGGCAGACAATATGGATACACTAGCCACCTTCGTGGTCCATGAACTGAGTCCTTTTCTTCAGATTCATCTGCTCCCGTATCACCGGCTCGGGGAATCCAAGATCGAACAATTGGAAAGAGATCAATCTCCGCTTAATTCCGCGCCTCCCGACGAAGAGCGCATGCTTTCCCTGAAGCAGATTATGGAGGAGCGGGGTCTCAAGAAAGTAATTATCGGCGGCTAAAAAAATAGCTGACAAAAGCGCGCTTTTATAGTTAAGTATTGGAAGAAAATACTTGAGAAGGCGGGGAGACGGTTCTATTTAAAGACAGAAGGAAACTTCGCAGGAGGTCGGAACATGGGGCTCATTGAACGATTCGTCAACCGGGTAGGCAACTGGGGATGTGTGCTCGGCATAGTTTTCATCTCAATCGTGACGCTCGTGATCGGGGGAGACGTTTTGGCGCGCCACCTTGGGACGGCACTGCCGGGGACCTATGATATGGTTGAGACCCTTGTTGTCGTGGGCGTTGCATTTACGCTGGTGTACGCGCAAATGGAGGAACGCCACACACGGGCAGAAATCCTGGTGGAGCGCTTGCACGGCAGGACCAAGGCGACCTTCGCGGCTGTCACCACGTTGCTCAGCCTTTTTTACTGGGCCGTACTGGCCTATACAGGATTCGAAACCTTTGTAGAGAAATTTACCGAGGGCGAGAACACGCAAATCCTCAAGATCTCCGTTGTTCCCTTCCGCGGCGTCTGGGTTTTTGCCGCGCTCTTGATGTTTGCCATGCTCCTCATAAAGCTGTTCCATCACGTGAAGGGGATGATAAAAGGAGGGGAACAGAAATGAGTCCAATTCTCATCGGTTTGATCGGCTTTATTGTGCTCTTTGCCCTGCTCGCTGCCGGTATGCCTATCGGGTTCGCCCTGGGCCTTATCGGCTTTGTGGGTATGACTATCCTGTATCCCCTTGCTGCCGCACTGATCAAGATGTCCTCGGTTCCCTTCGAGGTTATGTCGAGCTACTCGCTTGCCGTACTGCCTCTTTTTCTTCTCATGGCTAATCTCATCTTTGTGTCCGGTCTCGGGGCCGAACTCTTTAACCTCGCCTCAAAATGGCTCGGCCATTTCCGGGGAGGGCTCGCCATGGCCGGTATCGGTGGGGCCACGGGCTTCGCCGCCGTCAGCGGATCAAGTCTCGCCACAGCTGCCACCATGGGTCTCGTCGCGTTACCTGAGATGAAAAAATACGGCTACGAACCGAAGTTCGCCGCGGGCTCAATCGCAGCGGGGGGCACCATAGGCAGCCTTTTGCCGCCATCCGCCATGTTTATCATTTACGGAATCATTACGGAGAACTCTATCGGTAAGCTTTTTGTTGCGAGCATCATTCCGGCTTTTCTTACCGCCCTCTCTTACATTGTGACCATATATGTCCTCTGCCTGAGAAACCCCAAACTGGGGCCGCCTGCTGAAAAGGCGACCTGGAAGGAAAGATTCGCCGCTCTAAAGACTTGCTGGACATTACTTCTGCTCGTTATTTTTGTCATCGGCGGCATGATTGTCGGATGGTTTACCGCAACTGAGGCCGGGGCGGTCGGCGCTATCGGCGCTCTGGTGCTTGCGCTCGCCACCCGTCGGCTGACTTTCGCCAAGTTTAAAGAAGCCTTCCTCTCCACCATGCGCACTTCAGGCATGATCTACGGCATTGTCATGGGCGCCTTCATATTCAACTATTTCTGCGCAAAAACAACCCTTCCCCAGGTGACCGGTGAATGGGCGGGAGGACTACCTGTGCCTTCCTGGGTCATCATGAGCGTTATTATCGGTATATACTTTCTCCTCGGCATGGTCATGGAGGCGCCGTCGATCCAGCTTCTCACCCTGCCCGTGTTCTATCCGCTCATTGTCACGACGCTCGGTTACGATCCCATCTGGTTCGGAGTGATACAGGTCCGCATGCTCGAGATCACGCTTATCACCCCTCCACTCGGCATGTGTGCCTACATCGTATCCGGCGTATCGACGGAAAATCTCTCAGTCCAGGACGTGTTTCGCGGTGTTGCCCCGTTTCTTCTCATGGAGCTTATCACCATGCCGCTTTTCATGTTCGTGCATCCTATCACACTCTGGCTTCCGAGCCTGATGAAATAGAGCTATAGAAGGAGAAGCTACGGGGGGCAAGGTCTACGACTTAAAATAATGTGAAGGCGTGGCTCATAAGTCTCATGAGCGCCATCAGCCACCTCGGCAGCTCGTTCTTCATGGTGGTCGCACTCGTGATTGTCACAGAAGCGGTCTTACGTAATTTCTTTGGTTCCCGTCAGATATGGACCGAAGGGACGGATCCTTTTTCACCATCATCGGCGCCTTCTTGAACATATGTGGCTTGAACTCGTTGGGATCAACCAAGAACTAGGGCGACGCACTCGAAGAGGCGCGGGCCATTTTGGGAAGATAGCGAGATCGAAAATACGATATGAGCAAAAGGGGAAGACTCCTTAGCTTTAGCAAAAAATTAAGCGTCGGAACAGGAGGGGAATTCCGTCCGGGTCCGTGAAAAGACAGGAGATTACTTATGAAAGAACATGGTGAAATACTTTACGCGCAAAGAGAAAAACGGGTAACAGACGTCGTCGCGTTGAAAAAACCTGACAGAGTGCCGATTACCGCCTCTTTTTCATTTTTCCCCGCCCGTTATTGCGGTTTTAGCTTTGCAGACATGATGTACGACCCGGATAAGATCTGGGAGGCAAACCTGAAGACCATCCTTGATTTTGAGCCGGACCAGGCCATGAACCCCTTCGGCTCCAGCTTTAAGGGCGCACTTCTCGATATACTCGATTTCAAACAACTCCAGTGGCCGGGGCGTCAGCTCGAGGCGAATGTTCCCTTCCAGTTCGTGGAAGGAGAATATATGAAGGCAGACGAATACGATCATTTCCTTTCCGATATGACCGATTTCATGATCAGGAGGTACTGGCCACGGATGTTCGGCGCCTTGAAGGGCTTTGAAAAACTTTCTCCGCTGCGCAATTTGATCAGCTACTACATGGGGCTTGGCACTTTTGTACCTTTTACCCTTCCTGAAGTGCGAGAGGCCTTCGAGGCCATGAGCAAAGCGGGGGAGGAAATGCAGCGGATCGCGTCGTACAGCCGTCGCTTCTCTGAGAAGTTGAGGCAGGAGGGCTTTCCTGCTCAGGCCGGGGCAGGCACTCAAGCCCCCTTTGATACGCTCGGTGATTTTTTTCGGGGTACTAAGGGGCTTATGCTCGATATGTACCGGAGGCCCGACAAGGTAATAGCGGCCTGCGAAAAACTTCTGCCCATGATGATAGAACTCGCGGTAAACGGGGCGAAGGCGTCGGGCGTCGCACGGGTTGGCATCCCGCTCCATAAGGGTGTTGACGGGTTTATGTCCCTCGAACAATTCAAGAAGTTCTACTGGCCTACGCTCCGCGAGCTTATGATGGCACTCATCAACGAGGGGCTTAATCCCACGCCGTTCTGGGAAGGTGACTGTACCTCCCGCCTCGAGATCATAAAGGACCTTCCCGCAGGTAAGGCCATGTACGCCTTTGAAGCGACCGACCTCGCGAAGGCCAAAGACGTGCTCGGCGGTACGATTTCCATAAAAGGCGGTGTGCCAATTTCTCTCCTTGCTACGGGTACGCCGGACGAGGTTAGGGCCTGCTGCAGGAGGGTGATCGACTATGTGGGCAGAGATGGTGGCTTTCTTCTCAGCCCTTCGACAAACATTGAAGATGCCAGGGTGGAGAACGTCCGAGCCATGTTCGACTTTGTCAAAGAGTATGGCGTATACTGATTTCTTGCCGATCCGGCTCGGGCCGGACACAAATGGGATCGAAGCTTTCGGATCGCTCCCGACCACGTGAGCGTAATACCCGATCGGCCCGCCTGGCCTGGCTTGAATCTTCTTTTGTTGAGTGATCCCTGTGGGAAGGGTCACTATCGGAGCCGCGATCAGTATTCTCCTTGACGACAAATAGTATATTTGTATACAATTATGTTATGTGGCCTCAACAAACAGGATTGGGATGGAAGGGTCTAGTGCATTAATACGCCGTGGGCGATAACAAGGTAGAGACACTGGCGCTAGAAACTCAATCGTTCCGGGGTCACCGTTCTTCGCCGCGCAAATCGCCGAGAGAAAAATCTATCTCTCCCGTCTCTTCCGAGGGCCATTTGCGGTGAGCACGTTTTCGATGTCCGGCAGAGCATGCACGTAGTGTCAGAGGTCTGATAAGGAGGCTTAAATAATCGTTTGTTGAGTACATTAACAAAACCCGATTTTCATGACAGGGACACCTACAAGTGGTGGGTGTTGCTCACCGTTTCGCTGGGGAGCCTCACCGTGGCACTCGACAATAGCATCCTTGCTACCTGCCTTCCGCGATTGGCGAGCGTGTTTCGGACCGACTCTTCGGTCATTGCATGGGTGAACTTGGCCTATTACATTATGAGCCAGAGCCTCATGCTGACGCTCGCGAAGATAGGCGACGCTAAAGGCAGACAGAAGGCTTTTATGGCGGGGCTCGCTTTCTACACGCTTGGCCTCACAGGGTGCGCCCTGTCGCAGAGTGTGGTGCAGTTAATAGCATTCCGTGCTGTCCAGGGGGTTGGGGCAGGGACAGGATACTCGCTCGCCATGGCCATCGCCGTGGCCGTCTTTCCTCCGGAGGAGCGCGGTAAAGCGCTTGGTATTTTGACCGGCGTCAACTCTGTGGGGCTCGTGGCCGGACCGGTTCTGGGAGGGCTCATTCTGGATGCCTTGGGCTGGAGGGCGGTTTTTTACACGAGGATCCCGATGGCCTTGAGCGCGTTCATCATGACCTGGGTGATTGTGAAAGAGCAAAGAAGCGAGGAGAATTTTGATCTTGATATAAAAGGATCTGCGACTCTCTTCGGTTTTCTTGCCCTGTTGTTGCTTTTTCTCAACTTTGGCGGGAAGAGGGGATTTGCAACCGCTCCGGTGATTGCATTGGGGGGTCTCGCAGCGCTCTTTCTCGCCCTCTTTCTTGTTTCGGAAAAGAGGGCCTCACAACCGATCGTGGAACTCGGTTTCTTCAAAATACGTTTGTTCTCCGGGGCTACGTTAAGCGCCTGCATCCAGACCCTGTCCACCTCCTTCGTGATTTTTCTTGTGCCCTTCTACCTGATGGAGGCGTTCGGTTCCTCGGGCTCAATAGTGGGCATGTTCATGGCACTCGTGGCCTTTCCCCTGCTTGCGATCTCTCCCATCACCGGGCGACTGTCCGATCGAATCGGCTCCACGTTCCTTGCCGCGCTCGGCATGTGTGTGCTCTGTGGCTCTCTTTTTCTTTTGAGCCATCCCGGCCCGCATCCGACATACCTTAGTGTGGCCATCGGGGTCGGTATGTGCGGGTTGAGTATGGCAATCTTTCAGCCGCCGAACAACAGCGCGGCGATGAGTGCCGTGCCGAGAAGCGCTTTAGGTACGGCCTCGGCTATTGTCATGGTTGCACGACAGGTGGGCGCCTCGGGCGGCATTGCTTTAGGGGGAGCCCTGTTCAGTACTTATCAGGCGGGGGCTTTGATACGCCTGGTAAACGCAGGGATCGATCCTTCGACGGCAAACAGGATGGCCGCGCTTGCAGGGTTTAAGGGCGCTATGACGGTGAGCCTTGTGATCGCCTCCGTAGGGGTCCTGTCTTCACTCGTTCGAGGACGCCACCAACAGGACCCGTAACAGGGACATTTTGCACGTGGCCCTGGCTTGACTTGTTTTGCCATCAGTTATATAATTATAAATGTATACTTATATGATTTGCATCTTTCCTTATAGAGGAGGGAGGGTGGCGAATCGGGGAATAAGTAGGGGATCTTGAAGCGTGACGAAAGGCCCTATCCCCTTAAAGATTGACCTGATGGAGCCGATAAAGTTGTAACAGGAAGATTGAAAATAGATTCGCTACGCGGACAGGAACAGAAGACTATTTGAGAAGAAACGCATCTTAGCCAAGATTCGGGAGGCAGTAATGAACCAAAGGGTACAGAAATTAAAAGAGCGATTGAAAGTCAAGGAATTTCCCATTTGCACGGAAAAAGTCCGTCTTGTTACCGAGTCAATGCGACAGACGGAAGGCGAACCCATGATCTTGCGAAGGGCAAAGGCAACGGCCCATTTCCTCGATAATAGAACGATTTTTATCGAAGACGATGAGCTGATTGTGGGGAATATCGCGCAGAAACCGATGGGTATGGAGGCAGGCACCACAGGACCCGCCTGGCCGTCTGAAGATATGGAAGAGTTGAGAAAAGCGGGTCTTGCCATTTCCGCGGAAGATGAGAAATTGCTCAGATCTTTTGATGACTTTTTCATGAATAAGGGAAGGACCCTCGACGAGCGACAGGGTATGTTCTACGATGACGAGAGGATGTGGCCCTTCATCAAGTCGGGAATACTCTGCCCCCCCTGGATGAAGAAGAACGAGGGGCGCGGACAGGGAGGCGCCGGTTTCGGCTGGGGTCTGGGCCTCCAGTACACGCTCATCGTGATCGAATTTGAGAAGGTGCTCAATGAAGGGCTCAACAAGATCGTGAAGGATGCCGAGGAGGAGTTGAGAAATCTGAGATTTTTCAGCGCAGATGACATAAAGAAGGGTCATTTTCTCCACTCGGTAATCATTGCTCTGCCCGCTATAGTCCGTATCGCAAAACGTTACGGCGATCTTGCAACAGAACTTGCGAAGAAAGAAAAAGATCCGAAACGAAAAAAAGAGCTGGAGGCCATTGCGGAATCCTGCTACCGCGTGCCCGGCGAGCCGGCGCGCACATTCCGTGAGGCGATGCAGTCCTTCTGGTTTATAAACCTCATGATTCTCGGCGGGGCGTCGCCGCTTGGCCGGCTTGACCAGTTCATGTATCCGTTCTACAAAAAGGACAAAGAGGCGGGCATCCTGAGTGATGAGGATGTCCTGGAACTGCTCGAGTGCCTCCGCATCAAGGTCATGCAATACAACTTTGTCGGTGGCGGAAAGATGCAGCGCGCCAAATGGTCAGGTATGGCCAGATGGAACAACCTGGTCATTGGCGGTGTGGACGAAAACGGAAACGACGCGACAAACGAGTTGAGCTATCTCATCCTGGAGGCGGCGAAAGACTGCCAGACCCCGCATTATACCATAACGGTCAGGGTCCATGAGGGCACACCTGAAAAGCTTATGCTCAAGGCCCTTGAAGTGGTGAAGACGGGTATGGGCATGCCCGCCTTTATCGGCGATCCGTCATATATCGGTTACCTGACCGGCGAGGGTGTGCCACTTAAGGACGCGAGAAATTACACCCTCTCGGGCTGCCTTGACGTGAACCTTCCCGGCAAGTCGAGGACCTCAGCCATCGGCATGTTCATCGTACCCAAGGTCCTTGAGATAGCGATCCACAATGGGTTCGACCCGAGACTCGGCATACAGATCGGACCCAAAACCGGCGAATTCGAGAGCTTCAAGACGTTCGATGAGTTCCTGGATGCTTTTAAAACACAGCTCAAGTATTTTATGGGGCTTGCTGCTGAGGAACATAATATTCTCCTCAGGGCTCACACCGATCTGTTTCCTGACGTGGTTCACTCAGCCCTCATGTATGACGCCATAAAGGTCGGTAAAGACGTGCTTGACCGTGTCATGCCTTTTGAAAATGGCTCGGTACTCAACCTCGTGGGTATGGTCAATGTTGCCGACTCAATCGCCGCAGTCAAGAAGCTCGTTTTCGATGAAAAGAAAGTAACGATGAAGGAATTAAAGGACGCTCTGGACGCAAACTGGGAAGGCAACGGTTATCCGGAGATCAGGAAGATGTGCCTCGCGGCACCAAAGTTTGGCAATGGTGATCCGTATGTGGATTCGATCGCTAAAGACCTGTATAAATTCTGGGCAGCAACAACTAAGACATTTGAGACCCCATGGGGCGGAACCACAAAACCGACCGGAATTTCGATTACGGCACATGCACCCGGCGGGGCGCTCACCGGGGCTACGCCTGACGGAAGGCTTGCCGGTGAAACACTGGCTGACGGCACACTGTCACCGGCACAGGGTAAGGACATAAACGGACCTACCGCGGTTATGCGAAGCGCGATGGCAGTAGACCAGACTCCGTTCCAGGCGACTCTGCTCAATATGAAATTTCATCCTTCGGCGCTTACGTCAGAAGAGGATATGAAGAAACTGGCGTCCCTCATTAAGACATATTTCATGGCCGGCGGAAAGCACGTACAGTTCAACGTCGTCAACAAGATTGTACTACTGGAAAGCCAGAAAGAGCCGGAAAAACACCGCGATCTCATCGTGAGGGTCGCAGGCTACAGTGCTTACTTTGTGGCCCTCGGCAAACCGGTGCAGGACGAAATCATTGCTCGGACCGAACATCAGCAGTCCGCATAGACTATAGCAATTTCGACCGAAAGGCCCGCATCGTATATACGATGCGGGCCTTTCGTCTTTGTCAGAATTGACGAGTGATTTGTTTCGTCTGAGAACCTCATATGAAAAGAAAGAGGGCGGCAAGCGCTATCCCTTGAGCGCAAGCGTGCGCGGTGAATTCCATAAACGGTACCGATCGGCTTGGGCTCGCCAGTCACTATGACCCACGCGTCTGCGTCGGTGAGCGCCGTTCATGGCCGTCGCTTATTCACCACCGCCGCTCAAAAGAGGACTTTAAAAATTTCCAAAATTAGTCGATAATATCATGGGGATCGGATTTATCGAGCCGCTATAGGAGGAGACCTAACTGATGAAACAACTCATGGTGGATATGACGGTATCGAGGAAGATACTGATGATAGCCCTGGTTACGGTTATGTTCCTTCTGTGCGGCTACGGGATTGTTTCGTATGTGGACTACAACGTACAGAAATCGATTGTCGATTCGATTTATACGGGAAGCCTCACCGGATACAGACAAGTCTCTGAGATCACAGACGGCGTGACCGCAGGCCATGCCAAACTCCACGGGGAATTGACGCGGGCAGTTCTCAGTAACGACGTGAAGCTCGCCCAGGCCGCAGCCGAGCAACAGGCGAGGGTTATCGACACAGCGGCAAACGCCATCAATGGTTTTTCGAGAGCGAAGGGGCGTGCCGAAGAGGAGAAGAAACAATTTCAAACCTCGCTTCAGATGCTATCGGCATACGCGAATGCCGTGAGTGAGATGGGGAGCGCAAACGATGCCGCCGGTCTCGGAACAAGAATGCAAGCCTTAGACGGAAGGTTTGCTGAGTTACAGGCGACGTTTCAGGGGCTTCTTGAATTTGAGAGCAGGCTCGGCGCAGAGCAGTATAGCCTATCTTTGCGTAATTTTCAGAAGGCCCTCCTCGTATCACTCGGTATACTGATCGCCGCTATCATCCTGGCATTGTTTATGGCCGCAAAAATGGCCGGCACGATACTACTACCGATCCGGAAAATAGCCGATGCCATTGAGAGCATGTCCGGGGGCGATCTGACCATACGCATAAATATGTTCCGAAAGGATGAGATCGGCGAGATAGCCACCCATTTTAATGCCTTCGCGGAGAAGCTGTGGCATACGTTCATACAGTTCTCAAAAGGCAGCATCGTCGCATCGAGCACAGCAATGCTGCTCGACAACGCCGCCAGGCAAATGACGTCGGGCATAGAGGAGACAGTCGTCCAGGTCAATTCGGTGGCCACAGCCAGCGAAGAGATGTCGACCACCTCTTCAGAGATCGCTCAGAATTGTGTTTCCGCAACGAAAAGTTCAGAGAAGGCGAGTAGCGCCGCGGTTGTCGGTGAAAAGGTCATTACCGAAACAGTGAGCGTGATGGACCGCATCAATGGCATCGTCAAGTCTTCGGCGAAGACCGTGGACAGTCTCGGCGAACGATCTGACCAGATAGGCGAGGTGATCAATCTCATAGACGATATCGCGGACCAGACGAACCTTTTAGCGCTTAACGCGGCCATTGAAGCTGCCCGTGCCGGGGAACAGGGAAGAGGATTCGCCGTTGTGGCAGATGAAGTCCGAAAGCTTGCAGAAAGAACCACGGAGGCCACGAAACAGATCAGTCAAACCATCAAAGCCATGCAAACGGAAACAAAGCAGGCCGTCGTCTCCATGGAAGAGGGCGTAAAAGAGGTGGAAATCGGCACGCAGGACGCGCGAAGATCGGGCGATGCATTGAAGGACATTTTGAAACAGATCAACATGGTTACCTCGGAGATCAGTCAGATTGCCGTCGCTTCAGAACAGCAGACCGCCACAGCCAACGAGATAGCGCAGAACATCCAGCATGTTTCCGGGGCCATGGAGGAGACCGCAAGGAGCGTGAGCGAAAATGCCCAGGCCGCCTCACAGATGGCGGGACTCTCGGCAGAATTGAAGAAATTGATTGGTCAGTTCAAGCTGGCCACTGCTCACGACGCTCAGGAGATGGTGGAGGCGGCTTACGCCTACGCAAAGGCAAACGGTAAGGCAAAGGCTTTGGCCGCGTTCAATAATCCGCGGGGGGAATTTGTCAAGGGCGAACTCTTTATTTTCGCCCAGGACTTTCAAGGAAATATGCTCGCCTACGGCGGAAACGCGGCCATGGTGGGGCAAAACCTCATCGAGGCCAAGGACGTGAACGGAAGGTATCTCGGCAAAGGGATGATCGATCTTGCAAAGATGAAAGGCAGCGGATGGTACGAGTATGACTTCCTAAACCCTCACACGAACACGGTTCAGCCCAAGATTACCTATATCCAGCGGGTCGACGATTACTACGTAGCCTGCGGCGTTTACAAGTAGCCCGCTTAAGCCTTGAGGCACCCGCCGCCTTAATGCGACCGCTTGTTGCATGGGATGGCGCCATGGACTCGTCCATTTATTGTCCGTACGGCCCGTGAAAAAGCGAGCCCCGCACGGCCTCAAGAGGCGGGCAACTCTCTATGTGCTCTTTTTTTCGTCAAAACATATGTCTGCGCCTTCGGGAACCGCGCAGTACGTACCCTCTGGAGATGGCTGCCCGTTCTTTTTTGCAAGCAGGTCTTTGGCCTTGTCCACTCCAGCGAGTATGGCGCCTCGCGCCTTCATGAGCTGGGGGGCAAGTATGAGGGCGATGCCTCCGCCGATAAGCCCGCCCATAAAAAAGGGCAGTAGCAGTGTATGTTTGTGTTTGACAATCGCTTCAGACATAATTTGCCTCCTTTCTTGTTTCTTCTGGAAACTGTAATGTCTGGAAACGGAAAAAGCAATATCCCCTCTGTGCCTGGTGAAAAAGGATTTCATGGTAACCGCAGTTGACGGTCTTTAGTTGAGCTCTTAGCTTGTCGAGAAAGTTCGGCGAGCCCCTGCCTTACGGTCTCAAGCGGGCTAAGATCTCTACAAGCCGGTATTCCTTACATCTACTTCACACCGTAGAAACCGGCCTGCATATAGGAGTACCAGAGTAACTCCACGGTCCGAAAGCCGCAGGTCTTAAGGAGCTTCAGATGTTCTTCCACAGGGATGGGAAAATACTCCGAATCGAAACGGTTCATATGCTTCCCTACCGCCCGAGCGTCCTTGCCTCTCAAGAGCTGAAACTGGGACCAGTAGTTCTTGCCGGCCTCTATTCCCTCATTTGAAGATGGACGCACATTCTCGAAGGTGATGAAGAGGCCTTTGCGTTTGAGCAGGTCATAACAGGTCCTCGTAGCGTGTTCCCTTTCTTCTTTTTTCAGATAGTGGTGAGACTGAATGGCTGTGATCACATCGAACTGAGAGTCCAATTTCAAATCCTGCGTTGCGACTGGTTTGAGAAACTTGATCCTCCCGCTATCTTCGTGGTTCCGCAGTTTCTTTCTTGCTTGCTTTATCATTTCAGCAGAAGGATCGGCAAGCACGAATGTCGTCTTGGTGAACCTGCTCAGGGCACGCTTGACCAGTAATCCCGTTCCGCAACCCGTGTCGAGCCAGAGACGTGGATGCGCGCCGGTTGCCTTGACGAAACGGATAGTCTCTTCGTGAAATTCATCGTAGTAAGGGATGGTATTTCTTACCTGGCCATCGTATTGTTGAGCGAGGTGTGGTGTCGTATTATCAGCCTTCGCTAATTGGTTCTTTCGGCTGCTTACGCCTCGTCTTGGTTTCTGCATCGCGCTATCGTCTGTTTATCATACTTTGTACGGGCGTCAGACCAATCCCTTCCCGAGCTCGTAAGCCTCTCTCATACAATCGGTTTTTTTCGCAATTTCTCCTCTCACAGTCACACCGGGCACAATAAGCCGGCCCACTATGCTCATCTCCAGATAGCCGAGGCTCTTGTTAAAGAACTCAACCAGAGGTAGAGCCGTATCGGGATCGTTTTCTTCGAAAGGAACGGCCAGTACCGCACGCTTGCACCGTATTTTTGTCCTGTTTTCCGGGCAATTGAAATAGACAAATCGATCAATGAAGCCTTTCATGAGTGCTGTGGGTCCGTACCAGTAGACCGGGGTGCCAAAAACAATAACATCGCTCCCTATGATTTTTGGGTAGAGATCGTTCATGTCATCCTTTCTTTTGCAGGTTCCCGTTTTCCAGCACGCATGACAGCCATCGCATTCTTCGATACGCGCCTCGTTGAGAAAGACGGTTTCCGTTTGGGCCCCCGCTTCATGTGCGCCTTCGAGCACGCGGGCAACGAGCACATTCGTATTGCCTTTTTTTCTAGGACTTCCCACAACTCCAAGCACTTTCTTCATGGATACGCTCCTTCGCGCGATATACGATCAGGCTTCATAATCTCCACCTGCATGCTGTCGGTGCGCGGTTTTTAGAATCCGTGATACCGCAAGTTTTGCGATGACCACGATATCTTCGAGGGGCAAATAACCTGTGATGGAAGGATCGAAAAGGGCTTTTGCGGAAGGCGGGAACTCTTCATCGCCTTCCCAGAGAATGAATGTGATGGGGACCCTGGGAAAGGCGAAAAGTGTGAACGAGGCATCGCCATACCCTTCCTCTTTGCCGTTGAGTTCCATGCCCGCTTGGAGAAATGCATACTTATCGTGTCCGAAGGCATTCCGCACGGGGTTCAGAACCCGTTTTTCAAAGACCGGTTCATAGTGCATGCACTGGGGTATGTCGCCATAACCGACTTTTTCGCCGGTGAGCGGGATACCCGAGGCGTTGTTTACGTAATGCAAGAGTAGGATCTTGGTGACAAGCGTAACGTTTGCTTTCTTTGAACTTTCGAAAGTGCATTTCGGAAGACCGAGAGTGATGATTTCGTCGAAGTAGGGGACCAGTATGTATGCGCCCCGCTCTTCTTGCGAACATTTGAGACCCGCGTCCGAGCACTTGCGCATGTAATCCGAAGAAATGAGGGTATTTAAGGCAAACTCGTAAACCGCCTTATACGTCTTTTGTTTTTTCAGTTCCATGTGACGTAGCTTACAGTCCGATCTTCTCGCGTATCTCGCGTATCTTGACAGCGTAATCGGCGCTGTGAAAAATCTCCGTACCCATCACAAGCACATCGGCGCCTGCCTCCACCACCTTATGCACATTTTCGGCTTTGATGCCGCCATCCACCTCGAGAGCGATCTGCCTGCCTGATTTATCGATGAGCTTTCGCGTGTTTCTTATCTTTTCCTCCATGGAAGGGATGTACGCCTGGCCCCCGAACCCGGGGTTGACCGTCATGATCATCACGAGGTCCACCACATGAATCACATGATCCAGGAAACTCAAGGGGGTCGACGGATTGAAAGAGATACCGGCCTTTCCCCCGCTCGACTTGATGAGGTCGATGGTCCTGAAAAGATGCTTATCGGCCTCCACGTGAACCGTTACCATATCCGCGCCCCTGGCTATGAAGTCCGGGACAAATTTGGAAGGGGTCTTTATCATGAGATGGACATCGAGGGGTAGAGAGGCTATCTTCTTGATCGCCTCCACAAACATGGGACCTATGGTAATGTTGGGGACAAATTGACCGTCCATGACGTCCACATGGATCAAATCCGCGCCCGCCTTTTCCACGTCTTTAATCTCCTGTCCCAGTTTGAGAAAATCGCAGGATAAAATCGAAGGGGCTATCTTGATCATGTTCATGCCGTCCTCCCTCAATATAGGTTTATCGTTATTTCATCGGCGCTCGTGAATATCGTCCTCGGAGCAACGGAGATGTCGAAGCCACCCCGTGCGGCCCTATCGTCCCTCACGTAATTCGTCTTGTACTTGATCTTCTTTGCGTCCATCTCGTCCGTGAGATCACCGGGATTCATGTTTCTTGTGTCAGGGAGCAGGTAGTATGCCTTGGGTTCTTCCCCAACGATAAGCGTCACCCCGCTCTGCTCCAGGACTTCCGTCCCTTCAGCCGGTATCTGTGCAAGGACCTTACCCCCTCTTGTGTGAGGCACGCTAATGATTTTCTCCAGGGTGAGCTTCTTCTCCTGAAGCGTCACCTGCGCATCCTCGAGCGATTGACCGACAAAGCCCGGTGTTTTCAAAAGTTCCGGTCCTTCCGACACGATGACATAGACGATCCTACCCTTGCGTGTGTTGATGTTGGCCTCTGGTTTTTGAATCGTGATGTGGTTGTATGGCACATCATTTCGTCTCTCGTATCTTAAGACCGAAAGGGAGAGACCGCTCGTCCTCACCATGACTCTCGCCTCATCGACGGTCCTACCCCGTACATCGGGACAGACAGTAGTCTGCTGGGTTTTGAGCACGAGACTGATGGTGAAATAGGTTGAAAGGATAAATACCAGGACGGGTGTCAGTACATAGAGAAGGAGCCTTATGATTCTTTGAGATTTCATGTTTTTTTCATCTTTGCGATAAAGAACCCGTCCGTCCCTGTTTCATGCGGCAACGACAAGTAATATTCCTTATTAAACAGAAATGGCAGGGGATTTTCAAGGGTAAACTTCCCCGCTTTCTTGAATTTCTCAATGACGTCGAGAGTCTCTTCCGGTTCGAAGGAACAGACGCTGTAAA
This sequence comes from Syntrophorhabdaceae bacterium, assembly GCA_035541755.1. Taxonomy (NCBI): domain Bacteria; kingdom Pseudomonadati; phylum Thermodesulfobacteriota; class Syntrophorhabdia; order Syntrophorhabdales; family Syntrophorhabdaceae; species Syntrophorhabdaceae bacterium. The sequence continues at coordinate 18,420 of DATKMQ010000069.1, read as the reverse complement.
TCATGTGGCCGCCCCGGGCGAGATTCTGCCATAAGTTCGATAACAACGAAAGCTGGTAATTGCCGAAAGAGATAATATCTTCCCTATGCCTGCGCCATTTGATTTCAGGGTGTTTCCTGAGAACGCCGAGCGACGAACACGGTGCGTCGAGCAGTATGGTGTCAAAGACATCCTTCTTAAAAGGACTGCGGGTCGCATCTGCCAGCACCCGTATGCAGTCTGTGCCCGCACGTCCAAGCCTTTTCATCTCATTGTCCATGGAAACAACCAGGACGTGAGGACAGATTTCGCGAATCTGCCGGCTCTTGGTTCCGAGTCCCGCGCAGGCGTCCAGGATACGTGTGCTCGTGGCCTTCGCCGCGGCGAATCCCGCGAGCTGCGACATCTCGTCCTGGACGCTCACGATACCCTCCGCAAAAAGCCTGCTTACGAGCACAGGCGCGAGCTTGTCCACAGAGAGCGCAGATGCCGAAAGCTGTCCCGGTTGCGTTGGTATGCCTTCTTCGAAAAGGCGGGTGGCCGCCTGTTCGAGAGAGAGCCTTGAAAGGTTGACCCTAAGCGTGAAGCGTGGGGTCTCGTTGAGGATTGAAAGCAGCTTTGCGGTATCTGAGTCGCCAAACCTTGACTGCCAGCGTTTGACGAGCCATGCAGGGAACGAGCGGCTGAGCGCCTCTTCTTTGGAGAATGATCCGGAATCTTTCTCGCGGATGAATCTTCGCAGCATCGCATTAACAAAATTTGCGGTTGCCTGTCCTTTTTCTCTCTTCACGTAGTCCACCGTTTCGTTGACTACGTGATAATCGCCCTTCTTCATGAAGGCAATCTGATAGAGACTGATTGAGAGCATGCGCCTTAGGTCTCTCTTGATTTCTTTACGGGCGTACGTGGAGAGCACCCAGTCGAGATAACCCTTCCAGCGTATCACGCCGGAGGTGATCTGGTAAATCAACGCTCTTTCTTTTTCCGAAAGTGGCTGTCTCGAAAAGTAGCCGTCGATAGTTTCGTCGAGAAAGGCGCCCTCTTCGACTTTTCTCAGGATCTTGCTTGAGAGCGCTCTTAAGGTATGTGGGAATCTATCGTCTATAAGCCATATCCTCCAGTCTCTGTATCCTTTCTTCTATTGGAGGATGGGTACTAAAAAGAGCCATCATACCTTTGGCGCTGAAAGGGTTCACGATGAACAGGGGGGCCGTGGAAGGGTTGGCATCTTCCATGGGATGTCGGGCAACTCCTGCGTTGAGCTTTTTGAGAGCGTTGGCGAGAAACAGCGGATTCCCTGAGAGTCTTGCCCCGCCGTCATCTGCAAGGTATTCCCGCGACCGGGATATGGCGAGCTGGATGAGCATGGCGGCAAAAGCGGCGATGATCGAGAAAATGATCACGCTCATTATATTCCCCCCGTTATCGTCATCCCTGCTCCCGCCGCCGAAAAAGGCGGCGAATCGGGCCCAGTTGGCAACCATGGTGATGGCGCCAGCGAGCGTGGCGGCCACACTTTGGATCAGGATATCTCTGTGTCTGATGTGGGAAAGCTCATGCGCAAGGACCCCTTCAAGCTCCTCGCGATTGAGGATACGCGTGATGCCCCTTGTAACCGCCACAACGCCGTGTTCCGGGTCTCTTCCGGTGGCGAAGGCATTCGGACTCTCATCGTTGATCACGTAAACTTTGGGCATGGGTATTGATGCCTTCTGGGCGAGCGAGGCGAGAGTAGCATAGAGCTCAGGCGCCTCGGTCTCCGAAACGGGTTGCGCACCGTACATCTTGAGGACTATCTTGTCGCAAAACCAGTAGCTCACGAAATTCATGACAATGGCAATAAAGAACATAAGGGTACCACCGGACCTTCCGCCGATCAGGCTTCCGAGCCCGACAAGAATCACCGTCAGGGCAATCATAAGGATAAATGTCTTTGCTTGATTCATACCGACCTCGATACGTCTAAATTTATATACAATATTATAAACCTTTTGGCGCTTTTCGCAAGGCCGTTACGCGTTGAGCTCGTGTATATGGTTGACATCACGGCCAGGAATCATTATGCTCTTGACGGCGCCGCCCTCATTGAACCCGGGAGGCCACTGAAATAACTTAAGCGAAAGGTGGAACCATGTCATTCCCGCAACTTACCGCAACAATTACCACTAACAAGGGGACTATCAGGCTCAAACTTTTCCCTGACAAAGCGCCGCTGACGGTGCTCAATTTTGTCAATCTGTCCAAGAGGGGTTTTTATAACGGTCTTACCTTCCACAGGGTCATCTCAGATTTCATGATCCAGGGTGGCTGTCCCTTGGGCACAGGCACCGGAGGTCCCGGATATAAGTTCAAGGACGAGTTCTCGCCGGAGTTAAGGCATGACAAGCAGGGCGTGCTCTCCATGGCGAATGCGGGACCCAACACAAACGGATCCCAATTCTTCATCACCCATGTTCCGACCCCGTGGCTCGACATGAAGCATACCGTTTTCGGCGAGGTGATCGACGCAGGCGATCAGAAGGTTGTCGACAGCATTGCGGTGGGAGACGAAATCACCTCCATCGCCATCGACGGAGACGATTCCCAGCTTGTGAGCGATTATAAAGACGAGTTTGACCGGTGGAACAGCGCGCTGGCAAGGCAGTGATCCGGGCGACTACGACCTGTTCTTTTTTGCGAAGACCTCGATAGCCGGCTTTCCTTCGAGCGGGCATTTGTTCTCGCAGATACCGCAGCCGATGCAGAGCTCGTCTACGATGTAGGGCCTCTTCAGATCGATCTTATTGCCCTGGTAATCCCTGTCCTGTACCACTTCAGTCCTGATTGCCTTTTCCGGTATCGGACAATGTTCTTCGCAGACAATGCAGTTCATCTTCTTCGCGTACGGAAGACAATGGTTCTTGTCGATCACGGCGAGGCCGACGACGCTCTTTTTCTTTCTGTCCGGGGGAAGGTTAGGTATGGCCCCGGTAGGGCACACCTGGCCGCAGAGATTGCAGTTATACTCGCAGTATCCGAGACGCGGGACCATGACGGGCATAAAGAGCCCGTATAACCCTGCCCTGAAGTAATCGGGATAAAGCGCGCTTCTTAAGCACACCTTCATGCACTCACCGCAACGCACGCATCTTTTTTGAAAATCACCTTCGTTAAGAACGCCCGGAGGTCTTAACAGTCTTTCTGACTGGGTGGCGGACTGGAAGGCAAATATGCGGGAGAGAAAAAATCCTGAGAGAAGTCCGCCGATGAAGACCCTGCGTTCGAGGACCGGTAGCTTTTCATTCTTTTGAGCGCCGCCTTCGTGTCTTATCCGTCCGAATTTGAATCGGACCCGTCTCAAATTACACTTCAACTGGCACTCCATACAGAGAATACAGTCGCTCTTTTGCAGGACTTCTCTGTCAAAGCCCGTGGGACAGATATTCTTGCATTCTCCGCAATCCGCGCAGAGCCTGCCGGGTACGCGTCGCGCCGGGGAAAAGCGAGTGAGGATTCCGAGAAGTGCACCCAGCGGACAGAGGTTCTTACACCAGTTCCGTTCTTCAAAACGTTCAAGGAACAGGACGAAAAGGAAGAGGAGAAATGAGACAAGGGCCAGAGGATAAAAGGTTTCCCTGAAGGGAAGAATGTAAGCCTTAAGAAAATTGTAGAACGGCTCGATGCTGTCGCGTCTGTCGCCCAAAAGTGCGTACAGGCCCACCCAGCCGCTCCGCACGGTATATCCAAAAAGAGGGTAGAGAAAGAAGGTGAGTGCCCTAACAAGGATTGCCATGGGGTCGAGAATACCCGAAAGGTTGATGTTAAAGAGGGCAGTAAAAAGCAGGGTGACGAGCAGGTAGTACTTCAAGGAAGTCTTGAGAAACTTGAGGGGCACGGTTTTCTTTATCAGATGTGTCACAAGGTCAATGATGGCACCCAAAGGACAGACCCATCCACAGAAGAACCTGCCGAGCGCTATAGAAAAAAGAAACATCAAGGCGCCCGGTATGAGTAAGTACGTGAAGGACTTTGTTGCGATAAGATAGCTCAATGCAACGAGCGGGTCAGCCCGGAAGAAGCTGTTTACGGCCACTGAAATCTCGTCTTTACCACGGTAGTCAGTGAAAATGAAGAGACCGCAAAATACGGTGAGGAAGAGAAGCTGAGAGATGCGGGCGCTCGTGAGTTTCATAATCTGCCCATGTATTGTACAAAATCCCATACGCCTTTACAAATCCTCGAACATAAACTCACGCGGCGGAATTCACGCCAGGCAACGATTAAAGTCGGTGCATGCGGATACTCCGGTTACGCGAGTTCGCGCAGGCTTGAACCAGCTGTGCAGCAACATACCCAAGGACCGGCTTGCCTTACGAACACTTCAGTCTCTTACGAAAGACGGGTTACTTAAGCAGAGCTTGGACTCTCCGATAATATTGTGTTGTCACTAGTGAGCGGACACGTTGATCGCTTAATATGGAGAGTCCCCAGTAAAGCAGGGAACCTGTCCAGCGCGTAGTGCATACTAAAACTAAAAGAGGAGGTTGTAATGAAAAGAAGTTTGGCAAGTTTCATTCTCTTAGCATTAATCATGGCGTTCAGCACGCTCCACGCCGCACAAGCCTTTACACAGGATGACGCCAAGGGTCTCGTTGGCAAGGTGGCTGAGTTCTGGAAGGCAAACGGCAAGGATAAGGCCCTTGCAGAAGTGAGTAATCCCAAAGGACAGTTCGTGAAAGGTGACCTCTACGCTTTCTGTAACGATTTGAATGGGGTTGTGCTGGCAAATGGCGGGAACCCCGGTCTGGTAGGACAGAACCACGCTAAATTGAAGGACCCCGAGGGAAAGCTCTTTAATGAGGAGATGATTGAGATCGTGAAGACGAAAGGCAGCGGCTGGACGGATTATTCATGGGTCAATCCCGTCACGAAAAAAGTACAACCCAAGACCGTGTGGGTGGAGAGAATAAAAGGCACGGACGTATTTTGCGGAGCCGGAATCTGGAAATAGCTGTTATCCCGGCCGTAGACCGGAGTGATTTCATACGGTCTACGGCCGGGTGTAATTCATCACATAATTCGCAATCAGATCAAAACCAAAATGAGTGCGGAAGCTGGGGAGAAGGCCTTAACGTACGTTGCAGAGTAGACCTTCCCGAAGACCTTATACCTTTACTATTCTTACTTTGCTGAGATTCATGTCGCCCAGGCCTCTCTTGTAGGCCGCGACGGTGGTCGAGATGTCTTCGGGCTTAAGATCGAAGAGCGTTGTGGCATATGCATCGGCTGCTACGATGTCCGTGGAGGCGATGACAGTGTTCGCGACGCGCACATCGCGCAGAGAACCTCCCTGCGGGCCGTGGTGTAGCAAAATTCGGGTCGCATCCACGATGGTAAGGTGGCTTTTCACGACACTGCTCACATCAGAGAGGGCCTGGTCTATGCCCCTGTGAAGGTAGCCACGGTCCTCAGCGAGAATCCCCATCATGTTCTTGAGGCCGAGTGTGAGCCGCGTTAAGTCGTGGTGTTTGGCGATGGGTACATTGATGAAGACCTTTGCCGAGAGGGCCTCGTCATAGATGTCCCATTCCTTGAGGAAGACCCCATTGAGCTTCGTCTTCTTATACCGTTCGCGGTCCATCTGCTTGACTTCCACGTCGTTCATGCCTTTCAAGGCATCCAGGATGCCGCTATTCTCATAACATCTGCGGGGATCGTTGCAGGGATTGTCGAATATCTTTACCTTGTGAGCGCCGGCCTTGAGACATTCCTCCACGATGGTTTTGACCACGATGGGATGAGTCGTAGCTGCGAATTCGGGTTTCCTATCCCAACCCATGTTCGGTTTTACCACAACCATGTCTCCCTTTTTCACAAAAAGCGGCATGCCGCCCACGGCTGCAATCACCTTACGTGTGATAGCGGCATAGTCCTGTCCCTCGGATACGGCTACAAGGGATGGATCTTTGGCAAACAATTTCTTGGGTATCTGGCTTACGACAAATGACGATAGTGCAAGTTTCAAAAAGTCTCTTCTTTCCATAGTCTGTCCTCGCTCGTGCGGTGGCTGTTCTTTTTTACCCCAGGGCGCGCTTGCCCACGTGAGGTTATTTTGTGCCTTTAACTTGCGGTGAGTCAAAGACCATCATTATAGTGTATACTATAAGGCGGGTTATGGACAACATAAAGACAGTAAGCAGACGGGATTTCATATGGTTCGTCAGCGTTTTTGTGGTATCATTCCTCATGCCCCACTCTTCACAAGGCAAAGAGATGGAGCGTCTTTTAGACAGCGAAGACAGGGAAGGTCTGAATGTCCGTTTTATCAAGCCGTTCAAGGCCCTCGATAAAGCCAAATGGGTTTTGAAAATAGACGGATTGTGCGAGAAACCCGTTCAGCTTAACCTCGCGGCGCTCAGGAAATTGCCCAGGGTGACTCAGGTTTCGCGGATGACGTGCGTGGAAGGCTGGTCGGGCAAAGCTAAATGGGGAGGCGTTCTTCCCCGGACCCTCTTCGATGCAGTGAGGCCACACAAGGAGGCCAGATTTCTCCATTTTTACTCGGCCGACGACTACTACGAACATATCTCGCTGGAAGAACTCTTGAAGACCCGCGTCATCTTTGCCTACGAGATGAATGATGCGCCCCTGCCCGACATCTACGGCGGGCCGTTGAGACTTTTGATGCCGTCCAAGTACGGGTATAAGAGCGTCAAGACGATTATGAGGCTTGAGTTTGTTAAAGAAGATGGACTCGGATACTGGTCAAATTACGGGTACTCCCGGGATGGAACAATTGAGCCGGGCGCCGACCACGCGCTTGATCTCAAGGCTTATAGAACTATTACAAAACCCGGAGAACCCGATTATTAGACGGATATCTTCGAGTCCGGAATCTTATCCGGAATCCTGAAAACCTTACACGTACTCATGAAAAAGGACGTCCTCGATAAGCAGTGCGGTCATTGGAACGAGCGGTTCTCCACTTATCTCGAGATGTTCGGAAGCACCGAAAGCGAGACCGCGAGGATTGCCCGCGACATCTTTGTGAGGCAGGGGGTGGATAGACTCCTCGAACTTGGCGGAGGCCAGGGGCGCGACACGATATATTTTGCCTGCAACGGTTTTTCCGTGGATGTCCTTGAATACGCGGAAAGCGCCTTGAACGCGATCATCCAGAGCGCCGGCAAACACGCGCTGACAGACCGCATTGCGGCCAGGCGTTATGATTTGAGAGATGGACTTCCATTCCTGGACGGATCTTTTGATGCATGTTATGCCCATCAGGTGCTCTGTATGGCTCTTACCGAGGGAGAGCTCGAGTTTCTTGTGAACGAGGTGCGCCGGGTCTTAAAGAAGGGGGGCATCTTTCTCTACACTGTCCGAAATACGGAGGATCCGCACTACGGGCAGGGCATCCACCGGGGAGAGGATCTATACGAAACAGGCGGCTTCATCGTCCATTTCTTTAGCAGAGAGAAGGTTGAGAAGCTGGCCCATGGTTTCGAGATTATTAAGATGGAACGCGCGGAGAAGAGCCGCCTGCCACGGCGACTCTTTCGGGTGACGCTCAGGAAGACCTGATCTTTCTCATGGCAGTGTGTTGTCGATGACCTTACGTGCAAGTGAAATTGCGTGCTCGGCCGAGTCGGCGAAAGAAATCAGGCCATGAGCCAGTTCTTCAAAGAACTTCCGGGCAGACGCCGATGCGAGAACAAGGATTACTTTTTTGCGGGCCTTGATCGCGAGGGCGATCTCAGAGACGGTCCCCGGCCCCACGCCGCAGGCAATGATCACGTCGCTTGTTAATACATTAATATTATTACGCGCATTACCCATGTCCGTGATAATGGGGATATCCACATAGGGTGAGATCATCTCGCGCTTACTCGTGGGCAGCACCCCGACCGTTGTCCCTCCCCGGGCTTTTGCTCCCCGATTTGCGGCCTCCATCACGCCAGAGTTACGGCCTCCCGAGAGCGTTACCCATCCTAAGTCCGCGATACGTCTTCCCAACTCTTCGGCAGCTTCGATGTCAGCCTTACGGGCTTTCTCACCGGGGCCTATAACACCTACTATCGGCTTTCTCATAGAGGTCTCTTGGAAGCGAGCGTCAAGGCGTCCTGGCGAGCTTCATCCGGGCACGCTCAAGGTCTTCTTCGGTGTCGATGCCGAAACCTTCATATTGCGTTGTGAGCACCTTGATACGGTAACCGTTTTCGAGCACGCGAAGCTGTTCCAACGATTCCGTTTCTTCAAGGCGGCTCTTGCCGAGCGACACGAACTGTTCAAGGAAAGACCTTTCAAACCCGTAGATGCCGATGTGCTTGTAGACCGGCGCCCTTTTCTTTTCGCGGATGTGGGGGATAGGTGAGCGTGAGAAATAGAGTGCGAACCCATCCTTATCGAGAACCACTTTGACCGTGTTCGGGTCGGTATGTTCGGTTTCGTCCCTGAGGGGAGAACAGAGGGTGGCCATGTTGAGATTCTCTTTTTCTATGGCCGAAAAAAGCGTGTCCACCATGTCGGCACGGATAAAGGGCTCGTCCCCCTGAAGGTTGACCACAATATGACCCTCCCGACCCTTCATGGCCTCATATACCCTGTCAGTCCCACTCCTCAACTCAGGACTCGTCATGACTGCATCGGCGCCAAAGCCACGAGCTGCCTCAAGAATTCTTTGATCATCGGTGGCGATGAGAATCGCATCTTTGAGTTTCGATTCTCGGGCCCTGTCGTACACCCATTGAATCAGGGGTTTTCCGTTGATTTCCCGAAGGGGTTTGCCCGGCAATCTTATCGATGCGTACCGGGCGGGTATGACGATGACCTTTTTCATGGCTCCCGTGCAGAAACGTAACGTTCCCTATATTCTAAATGGATTTTGTGGATTACACAATCAAAATGACGTTGAACGGCCTTTGATGATGCACACTACACAGTCGTATTGATATAATTTCCTTTGTTTGTCTCTGCGCCCGTGCCCTTGGTAGTTTCTTTGGGTGAGTATGTGGTGGTTGTCGTGCCGCCCGACACGTAGAGGCGCCCTCATTCAGGGCATGGGGCCATGTTGATTGAGACCGTGGAGTGGGCAACCATGCCTTTCCTGGCGGCCCGTTCCGCGTTGTGCGCCACATGCTCCGCTTCATGACCTGCGACGGCAGCGGCCGCCATATCCGGCGAGATGTGCATGGCAGTTTGAAACGAGACGGAAGGATCATCGGACCGATCCTGATATTTGCGGCTCTTTCAGGTCTTGCACTCGTGAGGCGTAAAGTCCTTGTTATTTACATCCCCGTTTGCCGGTGCGCCATCGGGACCCGTGACTGCACCCGCGGTCCCGGGGCTTTGAGACGGGGCGTAGAAGACCCTTGCACCCGTGTCGATGCTATTGACCATACCCGTTTATCGGCATGAACGAAAAAAACTTAAAATATTTTTGTTTTTTTCCTTAAGTTATCTCTATTTTGTCCGACAATGTATTCATGATATCCGGAATCAGTGCATCGATTTCAGGTCTTACTGCATTCGGGGACACGCTTTCCAACGCCGCCCACAACATCGCGAACAGTAACACCGACGGCTACAAAGCCAAAATCGCAACCATCACGGATGATGAGAAGGAGCTGCCCAAGGTGAACCTCATGACGTCAAATACGTCCGGGGCCTTGATTGAGCAGTACGGTGTTACCCGGGAGACTTCCAATGTGGATCTTGCAGTGGAGTTCCCTCAGATGATGATCGCGCAACGTGGGTACGAGGCCAACATTCAGGCCTTGAAGACGCAGAACGAGGTGTTGAAGTCTATCCTCGACATAGTGATCTGAGAGATTGAGCACCTGACAACCTGTTGACCGTGTACGGTGGGTGCGAAGGCGGCGCGCGGAATTTTTGCGCCCGGCTAAAGCCTCGCCTACCGGGTAAGTTCACGCGGGCAGCCTACGCCGCCAAGGATCTTATCCAAAACAACTGACGCGCCGGGTTTTTCCTTGAATTCCGACCCATGTTGCGTGAGAATAGATTCATGAACGCCAATCACGCATGTATGGAGAAGGATTAGATGAGAAGCTACCGCAAGGAACTCTGGTTCAACACGCCGACAAGAAGAGCTTTTATCAATATTACCCATGAGGTCGAGGAGTGTCTCAATGAGAGCGGCATCAAAGAGGGTCTCGTCCTCTGTAACGCTATGCACATTACGAGCTCGGTCTTCATTAATGATGACGAATCGGGTCTGCATCACGATTTCGATGTATGGCTTGAGAAACTCGCACCACACGATCCGGTCTCGCAGTATCGCCATAATACCGGCGAGGACAACGCGGACGGTCATCTGAAAAGACAGATCATGGGCAGGGAAGTCGTGGTTGCTATCACGAAAGGAGAGCTCGATTTCGGCCCCTGGGAACAAATCTTCTACGGTGAGTTCGACGGCCGGCGCAAGAAAAGAGTCCTCGTCAAAATCATCGGAGAATAGCACACTATACTGCGACCTGCTCACCGATTTGCATCGTTAGCCTCCATTATATATATTATGTCTTGGCCCTGAAATTATTTGAAAGATGGGAGATGTCTATTTGATCATACATACAGCCGGTCTCATAAAAAATTCCTTTTACGTCTGTGGACTCAGTGTCTATCCCGTAGAACTCTTTGACGGGGTGACGCCCGTGCTTTTCGACGGCGGCATCACATGTGCCGGTCGTCTCTATGCCGATACGATCCGTTCCGTGCTCGGTAAGAAAGAACCGCAGATCGCATTCATCTCGCACGTCCACTGGGACCATTGTGGCGCGGTTTCCTATTTGAAAGATGCGTTTCCATCCATGAGGCTTGCCACATCCCCCGACTCAAAGACGATCCTGCAAAGGCCGAACGCCGTGCAACAGATTCAAAGTCTCAATGAAGAGGTCCAATCCATCGTGGCAGCCTTTCCGGAGGTTGACGCCTCTCGTCTGATAGACAGGAAGTTTCAGCCCTTCGCCATAGACATGGAGCTGAAGGACGGCGAGATCATAGATCTGGGCGGGGGTGTAACCGTTGAAGCACTTGCCACTCCTGGACACACAAGGGACCATATGAGCTTCTACATCCCCGAGAAGAAGGCCCTCATTGCCTCCGAGGCCTGCGGATGTCTGGATGGCACCGATGCGGTGGTGGTACAGTTTCTCACCGACTATGACCTCTACCTCTCGTCCCTCAAGAGGCTCGCGGAACTTCCTGCTGAGATACTCTGTCAGGGCCATCGTCTTGTTTTCGTTGGGCGAGATGAAGTCCGGACCTTTTTCGACCGGTCCATCAAGGCAACTATTGAGTTCAAGGATCGGGTGGATGAGCTGCTGGAGCAGGAAGATAGATCCTTAGAGAAAGTGGTAATGCAGATCAAGGCCGAGCAGTACGATACAAACACAGGAATCAAACAACCCGAAGTCCCGTATCTGCTCAACCTGAGGGCCCAGGTGAAACATCTGGCCGTAAGAGCCGGCTCTCCCGGATTGAAGGAGATGTGATGTCTCGCGCATTCGCGAACGGTATCTATATCGAATATGAAACATACGGAAATTCTTCCCACCGGCCTCTCCTGCTCGTTGGAGGACTGAGCGATCAGTTGATCTATTGGGAAGACGACCTCTGGAAGGATCTTGCCGCAGAGGGCAACTACATCATACGTTTCGATAACAGAGATGCCGGTCTCTCTACGAAATGCGAGGATGGGAGAGCCTACACCCTTGACGATATGGCAGACGATGCGGCGGGCCTCCTTGACGCCTTAAAGATCGAGAGAGCCCATATCTGCGGCACCTCCATGGGAGGGATGATCGCCCAGACCATTGCGATTAGACACCCTTCACGGCTCTTAAGCCTCATCTCAATTTACTCCACCACCGGTAATCCCGATCTTCCGTCAGGAGATCCCCGAGTGATGAAACTTCTCTTTGCCCCGGCCCCACGGGAACGAGAAGCCCATATAGACCACATGGTGTCACTCTTCAAAGCATTCGCAGGGCCCGGATTTGCCTTCGATGAGGCATGGACAAGGATGCTCGTTGGAAAAGCATTTGACCGCTCTTTTTATCCTGAAGGGACTGCGCGACAGGTCCTGGCTGTCGGCTCTCAGCCCGACAGGAGAAAAGCTCTTGCGTCTGTAACCGTACCAACCCTCGTGGTACACGGTACGGACGACCCGCTTTTGCCGGTGGAGGGCGGGATAGATACCGTTCAGGCAATACCCAACGCACGACTACTGCTTATCGAAGGCATGGGCCACGATCTTCCTCATGGAGGGGCATGGCCTGAGGTCGTCGAGGCCATTGCCGCGCACATATCGAAGCTCACCCTGTAGGCACCTGCGCGTAGTGGTAATTCTCGAAACATCATTGCAATGAAATCTTTCGGTCGTGCATGCGGGGGAGCAGGGCTTAACTCCTGAACGGGGCAGCATTGACCTCATCCCCCCGATAGAGCGGTTAAGACCCTGGCTAAATGTGGCATCTTTTGAGCGCAAACAAGGCTACAAAAAGGATCACGATAACAAATCCCCACCAGGTGCTGTGCCATCCATTCTTGCGAGGCTCATGTCGTTTGCGAAGCTGTCTGGAACGGGCTCTCGTCATATTCGGTTACCAATCACCATTTTACCAGCACGGCACATAAAGTCAATGTTACTCTCGCGTGGAACTACCTCATCGCTCCTGTCTCAAGCCCGCTTTTATCCTGGATGTGGGGAGTGCCGTTGATTTATAATAACTGGCAGGACGTAAGGCGTCAAATATCGCACAATCCTTTCGACCGCTCTTTAAGCGGTCAGCGCCACGTCGAACGTGAAAAGAGATAATTCTTAAAGGGTAGAAAATGCAGACGAAGAAGAACGGTGAACATGTGATTGAGGAAGTTGCAGCGGACTTTTACCGGGCGGAAATCCCTCTTCCTGACAGCGTCCTGAAAGTAGTTAACTCGTATGTTATCAGAGACGGGGAGCGTAATCTCATTATCGACACGGGCATGTACAACGAGAGATGTTTTGATGCCATGCAGCGAGCAGTGAAAAAGCTTGACGTTGATCTTGAGAAAACAGATTTCTTTGTGACCCATTCTCATGGCGACCACATCGGCCTTGTTTACCAACTGGTTCATCCAGGATCGGTCGTACACATCAGCGAGCCGGAAATTCAAATCATTTCCGGATTACAAGGCAAGACCCGTCTCCTTGATATTGAGGCGTTTCTCCACATGAGCGCCTTCCCGAACAAGGATCCTGAAAAGATTTTCCCCCCGTATGCCGGACGTCAGCACAAATCCGGGGTTACGCTTGCCTTCCGGATCGTCAACGATGGGGACGTGTTCGAGAGGGGGGGATACCGGTTCAGGTGCGTACACACGCCTGGCCACAGCAAGGGGCATATGTGCCTGTATGAGCCGGACAAAAAAATACTCATCGCCGGTGACCATATACTGAAGGATATCACCCCCGGCATTCAGGGAAAGTCCGCTTTCGAGGACCCTCTGGCGGACTATCTCGCAAGCCTCGATAAGATCTACGCCCTGGATATCGATACGGTACTGCCGGGACACAGGCACCCTTTTGTGAACCCCCGAAGCAGAATCACCGCCATCAAAGAACACCATCGCCAACGCAATAATGAGGTGCTTGCCATCTTGCGGGAAGGGAGCCGTAACGTCTATGATCTCGCCTCCAGGATGACCTGGAATGTCGATGCCGACTCATGGGACTCCTTTCCTGTTACGCAGTCGTTCTTTGCCACCGGGGAAGCCTTTGCCCACCTGAGATATCTTGAGGAAAGAGGTGAGGTGATAAAGAAGATGGAAGGGCAGGTTGCCATCTATTCGTTGAATCAGCCTCGCTAGAAACTCTTCTTCCAGTATCAGACCAACTGTCTGTAAATAATGAACCAGACGATGGCCACCGGTCAAACTCATTGACAGTTCCTTCTTCCGAATGTGATACTAAGGTGCCATGGACAACGAGGAAAGGATTTCTCATCATACCGGCAGAAGCTTATTCACCCATAATTTCGTTCTCGGGTTTATTGTAGTCTTTGTTTTTCAACTTGCCTTTCAGTCCATCTACCCCGCCATTCCAATCTATTTTGCAAAGCTAGGCTCAACCGAAAGGGAGGTAGGTCTATTAGTCGGCATCATGGGGATAGCGGCGGTTGTCTCCCGGTTTTTTGCCGGAGCAGTTCTCACGAGGTACTCTGAGAAAAGAGTCATACTGTGTGGCACCGTGCTTTTTGCTTTTACCTATGTTGCCTTCATACTGTTTCGTCCCTTTTGGCCCCTTTTCGCGGTGAGATTCTCCCAGGGGGTTGCTTTCGCCTGCTGTCATACGGCCGCCCTCGCATACATTGTCAACATCACGCCTCCGGCACAGCGGGGTCAGGGTCTCTCCTATTTTATGCTGTCGAGCAATTTTGCCATGGCAATTGCTGCCCCCACCGGCATGTTTCTCATCAACCGATACGGTTTCACGACTTTCTTTCTGAGCTGCGCGGGCCTTTCCCTGTGTTCCTTCTTGCTGGCGGGGAGAATGAAGGGGCACAAGAATCCAAGCACGCTTGAGAGGACCAGTCTTGCCGCGAGCGCCTTTCTTCCTGAGATGAAGATTATTGTTCCCTCCATCGCAGGTTTCCTGCATATGTTTGTGTACGGGGCCCTCACGGCTTTCGTGCCCCTCTATGCGCTTCACCGCGGAGTCACAAACCCGGGCCTTTTCTTTGCCGCAACTGCTGTAGCAATGATGGCTGGCCGGGCGTTCGGAGGGAGAGTCCTCGATACCTACGACAAGGAAAAACTCATTTTGATCCTGATTATCGTATGCATGGTGGCCATGATCATACTCTCCTTTTCAAAGACGGTTTCTATGTTTATTTTTGTTGGACTACTCTGGGGCACGGGCGCCTCATTTTTCGTTCCCGCGTCCATGGCCTATGCCCTCGAGTATTCGGGTTCATCGAGTGGCAGGGCACTCGGGTCCTTCAACGCATTCTTAGATCTGGGAATGGCCCTGGGACCCGCAGTGACGGGGCTCATCGTCCCTGTCACAGGCTACCCGGCAATGTTTCTCTTCCTCGCCCTCATTTGCCTCATGCTCTTTTGCTATTTTCAGTTCTATGTGAGAACAAGAGGCAGTGAAGCGCAAGCAGTCTCTTAAGTCCTCCGCTAATCGATGGTCGTCCGGTCGCCCCACAATACGATTACCTTTTAAAAGCTGCCGCAGCATATCCCTCCCGTACTTGTCACATCGCAAAAAGGGTGTTAGATTGGGATGGGAGATAAAATAATGGGTAACCAACGGAAAAAGGTCGTTGTTCTTGGGGCTGGGGCTGCAGGCATTATGGCTGCGAACAGGCTGCGGAAGAGTTTTCGCGCTGATGACGTCGGGATCACGGTCATTGACCGTGAGGATAAGCATTACTATCAGCCGGGATATTTAACGCTGGCATTTCACATGGACACACCTGAAAGCCTGGTGAGGGACACACGAAAACTCCTCGTCAATGACATCACGTTTCGCCAGGATGAGGCCACGGGTATCGATGTTGATAGTAGGGCCGTACAACTGCGAAACGGAGATCTCCCGTATGATTACCTTATCATTGCTACGGGCCTCACCTATGCGGATGAGGCGCCCGAAGGATTGAGATCGGGGCTCGAATTAAAGAAAAAAGTCTTTAACTTCTACACGCTTCAAGGCGCCCTTGCCCTGCGAGACGCCCTCGATGATTTTAACGGCGGCACCATCGTCTCTTCGATCACCGAGATGCCGATCCGGTGTCCCGCCGCCCCTACGGAGTTTATTCTCCTCTGTGCAGACACGCTACGCCGCCGTGGCCTTCTTAAGAAAACGAGGCTCGTGGTCACGGTGCCCGCGCCGTTTGTGCCCCCGCAGATGGAACCCTTTAAGAGCTATGTGAGAAAAAGGCTCGACGATAACGGGATAGAAGTACTTACCGAGTTTAAACCCATAAGGATCGATGGCGCAGCAGGCACCTATGAGGATAGTGCGGGACGAAAACTCACCTTCGATCTTATGGCCGTTGTACCGCCAAATCGCGGGGAGCCTGTGGTGAAAGGTGTGGATGGGCTCACCGATCAGGCTGGATGGGTTATCGCAAATAAGGAGACCCTTCAGGTCGAGCGTGCGCGCAATATCTTTGTGATCGGCGATGCCTCGAATTTCCCCAACCCCAAGACCGCTGCCGCATCGCGTAAAGAGGCGCAGGTGCTTCGCGCGCGGCTTACGGCAACACTCCAAAGCAAAGAACCATCGGCGCTCTATGACGGGGAAACGATCTGTCCTGTGCTCACCGATTTTGGCCACGCCTTCTTTGTCCATTTCAACTACACGCGTGCCCTGAGGCAGGTCAAAGAAGACAGGGCGACCTACTATCTGCACGTCTATCTGCTCAAATACTTTTACTGGGATTACATCCTCAAAGGCAACTTATTCAAATAGCACGTGAGGCCATGACGAATGCAGGGACCGCAGGGCCGTTTCGAAGAGGGCGCGTGTGGCTCCGCTACTTTTTCAGCGTCTGGAAATGGATCGCCTTTACATTGATCAACCCGTCTTTTTTTTCAAGGGTGCCTTGAACAAGCAAAAGCGGATCGAGTCGAATGAGCGCCCTGTGTGCCCGGTAAACGTCGGGCGCCACGACAATATTGATGAGGCCCTCTTCATCTTCCATGGTAAGAAATGCAAACCCTTTGGCCGTGGGGGGCATCTGGAGACAGACGATATATCCCCCGACAAGCACAGTGGCCCCTGACCGGAAACGGGCAAGCTCCGCACTTTTTACAGCCTTCAAGCCGTTCAGCCTCTCCCGGCAGAGCTCCATAATATGATGCGCCGCAGAAAACCCCTGATACGCATAATCTGTAATGGTTTCTTCCCCTCTCGTCATCTCGGGGATAGGAAGCTCTTCCTCTTGAATAACCCCCATGCTGAGTAACCCCCCGGCCATCTTGATGGCCTCGGCTTGCCAGAGAAGCTGTCTTCTGGAGCGCCGCAGGGTCTCGAAAGCGCCCACGGCAATGAGGTTTTGCAGAGACAGGCTGTCGAGATTTGTCCGGTCGATAAAATCCTGCAGCGATACAAAGAGACCTTGTTCCCGCGGCTTGAGAATGGAAGCCGCCTTTTCCTCGCCGATGCCTTTCACGTAAATAAATCCGGTCCTCACCGCGTGAGCCTCAATGGAACACTTCCACATGCTCCTGTTGATGTCCACAGGGAGCACCTTGATGGCGTGCCTTCTTGCGTCTCCCGTGATGACCTCAGGATCATAGAACCCCATGGGCTGGTTATTGAGCAGGGCGCAGTAAAACTCCGCCGGATAATACCGCTTGAGATACGCCGAACGATAACAGAGGATCGCGAAGCTCGCCGCGTGGCTCTTGCAAAAACCGAATTCTGCGAAATTGCTGATATGCTCAAATATTTTAATCGCAAGCTGTCTTTCTATTCCCTGTTTCAGCGCCCCTTGTATAAACCGCTCGCGCCAGTTCATGAGCTCTTCGCGCGCGTTCTTGCGTCCCATTGTCTTTCTCAGCTTGTTTGCCTCACCTGCGGAGAAACCGGCAATTTCCATTGCCACCTGCAGGATCTGTTCCTGGAAAAGGATAACGCCCAATGTCTCCCCCAGGATCGGGGCGAGCTTGGGATGGAGGTGGATAACGGGCTCTTTGCCCTGTCTTCTCCGTATGAACGGATGTACCATGTTACCCTGCAGAGGGCCTGGCCTCACGATGGCAACTTCGACCGTGATGTCCTCGATAGAGCGCGGTTGGACTTTCGGTACGGTCTGCATCTGGGCACGGCTCTCCACCTGGAAAACCCCCACCGTGTCAGCATCGCAGATAAGCTGATAAACGCAAGAGTCGTCGAAATCCATATTGTCAAAATCAATGGGGACGCCCCGGTGTTGCCGTACCAGCTCTCTGGCTTCATCGATCAGGGAAAGCATTCTCAAGCCCAGAAGATCGAATTTAATAAGCCCTGCATCATCGACCGCATCCTTGTCCCATTGGCAGACGATCCTTCCTTCGGCCCTCGCGTGTTCCTGAGGCACGATTTCCGCAATGGGCCGGGGGGTTATGATCATGCCCCCGACATGGATGGAAAGGTGTCTCGGAAAGTCTGCTATGGCCGTACAGAGTGTGGAAAAGTATGTCCACGCCCGGGAATTGAGATAAGACCTGAACTCGGGCACCTCCTTCAAGGATTCAACGGCCCCTGCCCCGCCGTAGGAAGAAACGGTCTTTGCCATTTTATCGAGCAGGTGCGCGGGGAGCCCCAGGGCTTTTCCTACTTCTCTGATCGCGTTTCTCCCCTGAAAAGTAACATAGGTACAGACCATGGCGGCATTTTCCCTTCCGTAGGTATCATAGGCGTACCGGATGACCTCTTCTCTCCTGTGTGTTGCGATGTCGATATCGATATCG
>DATKMQ010000068.1 GCA_035541755.1 Syntrophorhabdaceae bacterium | reverse complement strand
TGGAAACCAGGGATTGCTTGAGCTTCTCAAACGCCGCACCAGAGAGTTTCTTTAGGTCAGTATGGAACCATTTGAGATCTCTCCACGGAATAAGATCGGTCTTTGTGATGCGGTTTGAGATTGCTTTCAAGGAGCCCTCCTCCCTTGACCTTGACGAGTCTCCCTGATACAATGTCGCACTCGCCGGCTAAAGCGAAATGCGGACGGTAGCGGGTTTCCCGTCATGCGTTGCAAGCGCATGGTCTAAGGGAGCTAGGACTCCCTGGACTGCTGTCCGTTTTTTATTTGCTCAGGTCTTACGACCTGGTGATACCTTTTTGGGCGCGCAAATGGCTATCGCTGCGGGCGATTTTCCAAAGTAGCGTTTTTTTCTTCGTCCGCGCGGATCTCTTTGATCATGCCGCGCATCTGGACGTTCCTCGAATTACGCCACCAGTCATTGATTGCCCGGATGGAGGCGGACCAGCGTCCCTTAAGATAGACAGCCGGCATTCCCTGCTCGATGAATTCCCAGAACATGTATTCCGACAGGTTGAATGCAACCTTGATTTCGTCTTTCGTTGTGAGCATATCTTCAGCGGCAAATCCTCTTTCCATCTGTGCCAATGTTCCCTACCTATTGAATCTGTCGGCCAGGCGCTCGCGGATGGACGTCATATCGCGGCGATCCTGGTATAGTCTCAATTCGTTTTGCTGTTGCCCAAGCGCGGGCATTGGGACTGGAGCGGAAGCGGATGCTATTCGGGCCATTCTTTTCTGCTTGATCAAGGGGCTCATGATTTTGAGCGCCGGGTGCCACTCGCTGTCGATCATGGCGAGACAGTAGACCATGCAATCGAGGTAATGGTTGGCCGAACGGACCTTGACCCACTGTATGCGGCCGTGCCGTTTCTGACGCTCCTCGGCTAAAAGTTCCCGGACGAAGTCGTTGTCCGTATCCGCATCGAAGAGGACCCGCTGCGACTCATTCGGACCCCGGGTAAACCGCCAATGAAGCCAGGCCTTGAAACGGCCAGTATCGATGAGGCGCAGCTCCAGGCCTCCGGGGATGGGCCTGTTTGAATGCGGAAAGGAGTCGATGGTCGTCGGTTTCACGCCCTTGATCTGATCGCGCGAGGCGCCCTTGATGCCGGTGATGAGGCCTGTGCGGGGCTGTTTGCGGAGCCATTCGTAGATCTCCGAGGTCATGGTCTTTTCTGCGTCCGTCTCGCCGGAGCCGGGCCGGTTGCCGCCGGTGTCGATGGCGGCGCGGAAGATGCCCATAGTCTCGACAGAATTTTCTACCGGGTAGCGGACGCGGTAAATGAGATTCTCCACGTCCGCGAGCGTGCCGAGATGTCCGTGATGGATCTTTTGCAGCGTAAAGCCGAGCGCACCCTCAACGGCGGCGCACACGGCAAAGCGATATCCCCAGGTGTGCGAGTCGAAGGCGGCAACAAGGGTCAGGGCGTCTGCGGGGGCGATCTGCGAGGGGAGAGTGGTCCTGTGCTCTTCGAGGAGTTTTGATTCCTTCTTGGTCTCGATGATTTCCTTGTAGCGTTCGGCTTTGTGCTGGGTGACATAGACCTGTCTTTTTACGGGCCCGTCGTTGGCACGTATTTTCGCCGCTGCCACACGCGAGAGGAGCGTATTTACCCCGTACCAGCTCGGAAGGTGGAAGGCCACGGCGAGGGGGCGCAAGAGGCGCGGGGCCGGATGCCACTCACCATCCTCGTCGAATTGCCCTGATACCCATTGGCCGGCACGGATGGAGCGGACTCGCATGTAGTCGTCCCAGTACATTCCGCATTTGTCGCAGGCGTAGCGGGCCAGGTTGTCGCGGAGAATGATGCGGGGGTCGCCGGCGTTCTGGAGAATGACGATGTGATCATCATCGAGGATCTGCCAATAGCCGCAGACGGGGCACGGGACCTGGAGGCGGCGGACTTCGTCTGCATGGTAGTGCATGAGATCCGTGATGGCGCAGGGGTCCTCGCCGGGCGAAGAGAGAAAGAGTGCTTTGCTCGTGTAGGTGTATGAATTAAGACGGGCGCGCATGAGATCAATCGGGGAGGCCTCTTTCTTATTCTGCCCGGAGGCGTAGCCGGGGAATTTGCTCACCTCGTCGCCGATGACGTAGCGGCGCGGCTCTGAGGAAAGCTCTGCGACTGAGGTGGCCCAGGCCATGATGATGTCGGCGCCGTTTTTGAAGCGGATCGCGAGCGTGGTCGTGTCGTCGTAGCGCGGCGAGAGGAGTTCCGCCAGGCGGGGCGTCGCCTTGATCATGGGAAGGATGCGCGTGCGGGCGATCCGTTTCGTGGTCTTCTCGTCTGGCATGGTGTACATGATGCCGGCGGGATCCTGGTCGATGGAATAGCCCATGCAGTTGAAGGCGATCTGCGTCTTCACGATTTGCGGGGCGGCGCAGACGTAGATTTCGCGGACATGCGGGGCTGTCCAGAGGTCCATGATCTCGACGGCGTAGGGGGAATTGATGTTTTGCCAGCGGCCCTTGAGGTTCCCGTCTGTCACCATGCGGTAGCGCTCGGCCCATTGCGACACCGTGAGCGGGCGGCCTGTGCGGGGATCGATCTCGCGCGGCCGGAATGCGCGGCGCTCGCCCTCGGTGAAGCGGATGGAGGGAGGAAGCGAGAGGGCGGGGGAAGAGGCCAAGGGGGAGGCGGCGGAAAGGGCGGAGGAGGAAGAGGCGGCGGGGGAAGAGGCCAAGGGGGAAGAAGGGGCGAAGGGGGAGTTAGCGGAAAGGGCGGAGGGGGAAGAGGAGGCAGCGTTCACCCGTCGATCTCCTCGCGGTCCTGTTCATCTTTGCCTGCTTTCTCGAAGATTCGCTCATAGACGGACGCATCCACCTTGAATTCTTCCTCCTGGAGATAGCGGGCGAGCTGCTGCTCGTACGCCTCCAGGCAGAAGGCGACTAGGTCGGGGATCTTGGCCGGATCTCCGGAGACCACGTTGACGATCACTGCGGCCTGAGAGCGGAAGAAGTTCTCGCCATCGGAACGGAAGACAACGGCCCGGGCGGCGAGCTCCGTCTCAAAGAGGTAGCGGGGCACAAGAGACCCCTGAAGGGTGGCAAGTTTACTCTCGAGGATCGCGGCCTGGGCGAGTTCACGGCGACGGCGGGCGTCAGCCGCTTCCATGGCGATCTTGTCGGCCTCGGAGAGCTGCTCCTTGGGGATCGAACCATCGGCTTTCTTGAGATTGGCGAGGGCATAGCGGTCGACCTCGGCCTGAGTGAAATGACCGCGAGCGTCGGGTATCAGTTTGTGGGCTTTGACTGCGTTATAGAGAGCCGACTTCTTTACCTTCCATCCTTTTTCGGTGAGGTGTTTCTCGACTTTGAGCACGCTTTCAAACTTGTCGGGTGCTTCTTTCTCCGGCTTTTTAGGGGCCGTCTGGTCCGGAAGGTGCGGAAGGTACATTGCCCTGAGTTCCGTATCGAGAGCTTCGAAGGTCTCAAGCTCTTTCTTGGTTAGGACCTCGCCGGAATTGACCCTTTTTAGGAGGTTATTGTACATCTTGGGTTTGGCGAGTTTGCCGACTTCAAGATTGTTCAGGATGGCGTCGGTGCGATCGGGGATGTTCTGCATCTATCGTGAATCTCCCGAGCAGAGGAACCTTCGCCGCCACCCCCTGACGGTGTTTCGGTTGGATTCGGCCATGGTGGCAATAAGGCGCACCGGCTGTCCGAGCGCAAACATGAGGCCCACGAGCATCATTTTGGAGAAAGGCATATGTACGGATGAGAAAGCGGTCTTAGAGAGGGCCGTGAACCAGTTTTTGCACCGCGAACAATGGATCCGGCGATTCTCCCAAAAAGATTTCTCGGATTTTCCCTGGAGTTCCGCACCGCAACTGGGACATTTCGCCCCATGGGGGTGCAATTGTCGCAATATCCACGTTCGGCAGTTGGTTTCGTCGAAGAAAGCGGCCGAGAATTGACTCAGAATCTCTCCGAGCTGGATCGCTCCTGAGCCGGGGGTTCTTGCGGTTTTCTCAGCCGTTTCCATTTTTCCACTTCTGATTTTTTTCAAAAGTAGTGATGTTTCGCGCCCTGGGCTATCGCAAGGCGCAGAACTCAGGGAAGGACCCGCGCTCATCGGGCATCTCCATTATATCGATTAAACCAATAGGCAAACCTAGACCCGAACTTCTCGTTAATGATGCTTATGGTCCGATCCATCACCTTCTTAGTTCCAAATAAACCACCTACACCCGGGCCGAATAGCTGCTCGATTGGTTTTCTCTCTTTGCCCTGGCGAACCCACACGCCAATGTGTCCTGTCTTCATCTGTGCGATGAAAGGCTTATTACCATACTTGCCCTGTACGATCTTGCGTCCGCTGGCCAGCTTGACGAGAGCTGTCACGTCGCCACCGAATCTCCGTCCATTCTTGGTCATGACTGTCTTGAATTTCTCAGCCCCAATCTTAAGATTGCGAATCATAACGCCTACTTGCTTAGCATCGAAATACGAAAGGGCAAGACCTCTACCTTTTCCGGTAATGGTCGCTTCGACATCGTACCCTTTTGCCTTCACTGTCAGCTTGAGGAACTGAGAAAGTTTCGATTTGTTGATGTTGTATTCGGTCTGGATCTCTCTTTCTGCCCCGGTGATTCCTTCTTTGGCAGCGTCGTTGATCGCAGTGTTCGCCGCCCGCCTCACGAGGTTGGGATCGAATAATTTCAAGGCCTGTTCTACGCCTTCAAGTTTCATATCGAATTCCATGGCTATGCTCTCCCTTCCTGCAGGACTTTCTGCAGATCGTAGATACCGTTGTGTTGTGGGCGCAGATGGATGTACTGCGAGACATCCACGCCTTTGGTTTTGAGCGGCGCGCGTGCACTCTCGATAAAGCACTCTGTCGGGTCTACCTTGAAAGCTTTCATCACGTATTCCGCGCTCACGGGTTTTACGACTTTTCCGTCATGATTTTCCATCCCGCCATAGACGATGTACTTCTTGCCATCAAGCTCGGGACCTCTGTCAACGAAGAGCGGCGGCTTTGCCTCGGCTTTCTTTGCCTCAGCTACGACTTTGACGTAGTTCGGGCTGTACGCTTCTTTGTCGGTGGCTTTTTGTAGTGCATACCTGAATACGTCTTTTTCCGTGCTTCGTGCAATCTCAATCACCTGGTCAAGCAAGGACAGGTAACGACTATCTTTCATACGCCCTGTTTTGTTGTGATCCTTTACGTTGTCGAGAAACGCTTTGATCGTGGTTCGAGTTTCGGGGTCAAACGGTGCAAGGCGATTTTTTATCGCGGTTTGGTAATCCACATTTTTTTCATCGCTCTCGCGCGAGAGTGTTTTTTCTTTTAAAGATTCTTTTATATACTTCGGGTCAACCACGTTTACTGTTCTTTTCGCGGAACGGTCAATGTCGTTTACTGTTCCATGAGAAGAACGGTCAACCACGTTTACTGTTCCATGAGAAGAACGGTCAACCACGTTTACTGTTCCGGCCGGTTCGGGAAGTTTCCACTGCTTTGCGTCGATGAGGCGGTACTTGTTGCCACGGCGGTCTTTTCTCTTGACGATCTGGATTATGTTAACTTCTTGCAGTTGTTCGATTGCCTTTATGACTGTTGGCTTGCTCATGCCGAACTCGTCAGCTATGGTGGCAAGGGACGGCCAGGATTCGCGGTCTTGGTCCGCGTGCCTCAGGAGGCTATTGTACACGGCGCAGCCGAACGGGCCAATTATTCTTCCAGCCCTGTCTACAAGATCGCGCTGGGCGATGTAGAAATCCCTCTCACGCTCGTCTGTTATTTGGATGGATTTGTTGTCGGATTTTGCCACCATGAACTCCTTTTCTGCCGGGGTAGAAAGATTTCATGGTGACATAGATTGCTTGCAGACCGTTGATAGTCAAGATATCACAAATGCGACACGTGACTCTTAATCAATTGGTCGGAGGTTCGAATCCTCCACGGCCCATAACTGTTTTATTCGAAATACCCTCACGAAGATATCACTACTTTACGTCACGCGAGAGAACTACACTTGCGGAATATCTGAAGCGAACCCCGACCTTACCTTGAAGAAGCGTTCGGTCTCTTCGCCGCCCTGGGCGCCTGGGCTTTCTTTGCGGCCTGCAGTTTCTGCAGCTGCTCGTCGAGATCTTCCTTTTGTTTCTTTACCGTATCCAGTTCTTCTTTGGTAAGACTCAAGTCAGCGCCTAGCTTTTCCTTTTCGGCATTGAGGTCGGCAAGTTTCTTTTGGGCTGAAACCAGCTGTTGCTTGGCTTTGGATAAATCGGCGACCTCCTGATTGAGAGACGTTACCTTCAACGCAAGCATGACGACGAGGACAAGCAGGATGATAGCGAATACGGCGAAAAGCAGGGTCGCGAGCGGTACCCTTCTGAAAATTGATTTCGGCTTACGACTATCCGAGCCGTCTTCGGGATCTCTCAAGTTGGGGAGATCTTCGTTATCGATCATCTGCTGCCCGCCTTCATCAACCGCCATAGTCTTCTCCTTGTTAAAGTGTTTCTATCTAATTAACACAGAACAGTTTCGAATACAAAAATAAAGTGGCGGGAGGGTAAAGTTTTTCTCATCTTTTGCGACCAATATTTAAGGAGCTTACGGCATGGAATCTGATGCCAAGAAAGAAATCGTCAGGATTCTGATGGAGAGCAGGTCATATTTCGAACTCAACCCGCGAGAGAGGCTTAACCTCGTTGTACATGTACTTGAGATGCTTGAGAATGACCAAACCCCGAACGATATTACGGAATGAACAGGGACGGTTGAGGGGACGTAACGACTCTCCGCTAATCTTTGAATTCGCGTTTCATTCAAAAGCCACGACGTTATATTTTGCATCTTTGCAGCGTCTATTCTTGCATCGCTATTAGGCGCCGTAGCATTTGTCTCTCCGCAGGGGCAAGAGCGCCTTGAGCACGCTTCTTAACGATGGTCCGGTTCCGCGTACCACGAGTTATTTCAGGTAGTTGACTATCCTTGACAATAGGGGCGAAAAACGTTATTTTCAAATGGTTTATGGACAGAACATTGCTTCTCAACACAACCTTTGAGCCGATCAGTGTTTTGCCCTGGAAGAAGGCGATTACGCTTGTCTACCTCGGCAAGGTCGAAGTATTGAAAGAACACGAGCGGGAAATAAAAGGGGTTTCAATCAGCATGCGGCAGCCGTCCGTGATCAGGCTGTTAAGGCTTGTACGGAGTAATCACGCTAATGTGAAGTTTTCTCGCAAAAACATCTTTCTCAGGGATGACCACACGTGCCAGTACTGCGGAAAAAGATTTGACCCAAAACACCTAACGTGCGATCACATCATTCCTAAATCAAGGGGTGGCATCACGGAATGGACGAATATCGTCACGTCCTGTATCCGGTGTAACCTTGAGAAGGGCGACAAGCTGCCCGAGGAAGTAAAGATGTTCCCGCGAAAAAGACCGTCGAGACCGAATGGTTTCTATATGTTCATGCTCCATCTCGGTGTAAAGGTTCCGCCGGAGTACTGGAAAGATTATCTATTTTTGAGGGATTGATATGGACAGAATTTGGGCTCCGTGGAGAATAGAGTATATAGGCAGCGCCAAGCCGAAAGGGGCCAAATGCTTTCTCTGCATCGAGCCAGGTCATGATCAGGAGAACCTCGTAGTAGGCAGGCTGGGCAGTGCATTTCTCATCATGAACAGATACCCCTATACGAATGGTCACGTAATGGTAGTGCCTGTGAGGCATATCGGCCTCGCCGAAGAACTTACCGATGAAGAATCGCTCGATATGATGCGTCTGGTAAAGAGAACAGTTTCATTGTTCAAAGACGAGTTCAAGGTGGACGGTGTGAACGTGGGAATGAATTTGGGCAGGGCGGCCGGAGCAGGGCTTGAGGACCACGTCCATATTCACATGGTGCCGCGTTGGTTCGGTGACACTAACTTCATGCCCGTTGTCGGAGAGACGCGGGTCATATCCGAACATCTCTTTGAGTCTTATCAAAAACTGAAGAGAAAGTTTATTGAAAAGGTTCTTTGATCCTTCCAAGACCCTGCTTAAGCCTTCCCATATCGTATCTGCCTTTACGGGACGAAAACCTGATGAACTCCTCCTGCCCGAGAGGGCCATTATCACCTTCAGTGCGCAAGACCTACGGCGGATTACCGGTAAGAGAGAGACACTCTCCTGCGAGGCCTGGCGACCGTTTCGCTCACTCTTTCTGATTAAGGGAAGTGATACGCTGATCACGCGCTCCGGTTTTGGGGGTCCCAATATCGCGAGTCTGGTGGAGGAACTGAGCGCTTTTGGCGTGAAAGAGTTCGTTCTCTGGGGGTATTGCGGAGGAATCAAGGAGGGAATACGGATCGGCGATATTATAATTGCGACAAAAGCGTTGAGAGAAGACGGGGTTTCCTACCACTATCTCGAGCGTAATGACAGTTTTGTTGAATGCAACTGGCTCGAAGAATGGGTATCTTCTAATCCTGCACAGAGCTTCCATCGTGGCGCCGTGTGGAGTTGCGATGCCGTGTATCGAGAGACCGTAAGCAAGATAGGCCTGTACGGGGAGCATGGTATCCTGGCCGTTGAGATGGAAGTTGCATCATTCTATGCCGTGTGCCGTTTCAAGAACGTGAGTGGCGTTGCCTTCCTCGTAGTCTCGGACAGATTTTCTCATGGACTCTGGACAGGTGGCTTTCGGACTAAACCTTTCAGAGAGGGGGTGGAGCGCCTTACGGAATTTGTGCTTGCGGAAGCGGTGTCCTGAGGATTACAAAAAGACATCCACGGGCCTTCGTGTCTTCCCCTTCCATCCCTCTCGCTACATCCCTTGAAAACCTTTGCGGATGAACATGATAGCTATGCTCGCGATGATCAGGCTAAAGATCTTGGAGAGGGCTTCAATGAGTCTCTTGCCGAGGATTTTCGAAATAAGCGAAGAAAATTTCAATACCGTTCCGCAAATTACGATATTGAGAATGAGCGATATCATATAGTAAACATGTTCATACTCGTTCCAGAGGATTGCTGATGTCGCAAGTACGGCAGGCCCGGCGAGCAGGGGGATTCCAAGAGGCACGACGCCGAACATCTCATTTTCCTGCATGGGTTCGGTGTGGTCGCTTACAATATCCTTGATTGCTGTTATAAAGATTACAATCCCGCCGGCAATGAGAAAATCTCTGATGGATATGCCAAGGTATGTAAGGACCCTGTTGCCTATGATGACAAAGATAAGGGCGGTCAGGAATGACGTGATAAGGGAATCCCGCAGGTGTTTGTTTCTCGTTGTGCTGTCGAGATTCAAGGTGAATTTGATATAGATAGGGAGGATCCCCAGGACATCGAAGGCTACGAAAAGGGGGATGAAGGCGAAGAGGAATGTATTGACCATATACTAATAAAATAAACACGCATATGATGATAGTCTACCGCACAAAGATCTTTGTGTCCGATACGAACTCCCCGTTAAGCCCGATTTCGTTGCCCCATTCATCATACACTCTTCTTCCGCTTTCTATTTGATCCATGAGCCCGGCCCCAATGACGGCGTGTATCGCCTTCATGCCGGGAAGAAGATATATTTCCTTGTCATTTACAAATATTTTCATTACAGTCGACTTGTCTAATCCTCCCTTCGGTCTTCGGCCCGATCTTTTTCTGCCCCATGATATACTGGACCACAACCTCATTGAGCCATCTTCCCGCATCGTTATAGACAATACCCGGGCTCTTGATCGTGCCGCCCGTTACAGAAAAACCGCCAGAGTCCCTGATCGCGTCCCGAAACACTTGATACGCATCTCCGCCTGCCGCGAGAAAATCGGTCGTTGCTACGGTGTACGTTTTGCCGTCGTCAAGAGGATCGGTGTTCACGGTGATCGCGCGTATTCTGGCGCCAGGGTTTTCGGAAGTCGAATAGGTGAGAGAGATGCCGGATACCTGCGGGAAACGCCCGTCTTTTGATTCTACGGCTGACACCCCATGCTCTAAGGCGTCATGGATCTGTTTGCCGCTCACCTTCATAGCCACAATATAGTTGTCAAAAGGCACTGTGGAGTAAATATCTCCGGCCTTTATCGCTCCTCTTCGGATGCTGGTCCGGATCGCCCCTCCGTTTATGATTGCCACATCGGCACTGGATTCCTTCCTCATGATGTCCGCGATAAGATCTCCAAGATTTGTTTCTCTCACCCGCACGTTGTCGCCGTCCAGGTCGATCTCGGTATGCCCGATTACTTTATTCAGAGCACCATTCACCTGCGTCGAATATTTCTCAACGATCGCCGCCACCGAGGGGTCCTTTACCATGGAAGCGGGCCTGATTTCTTCGAGCCGGTTCTTTGCCTCTATAATCTTTCCGTCTTTGATCTGCAGGTCAAGAACGCCAAGCACCAAGGCGTGCTCCCAGGCCTGGACGAGCAGGGTATCTCCGATAAGGATTTGTTTATCCACTTTTGTATGCGAATGGCCGCCGACGATGAGATCGATGCTCGCGAGCACCATGTCCGCATTATATCCAATGTGAGAGAGGACCACGATGATATCGACCTTGTTACGTAGCTCGGCCACATATCGCTCTGACGTGTCCGCAACAGAGAGAAAGGTGAGACCTTCCACGTTCCCCCAACGGGTGGCCGTGGGTGTGTCTTGCGTGACAAGACCTATTATCGCTACCTTGAGGCCGGCTATTTCCTTCAACACATAGGGTCTCAATGCGGAAAATCCGGACACGTTTGCGCCAAGCACGGGGAAGCCTGCTTCCAGTATCCTCTGTTTGAGGGCTTCCTGGCCGAAGTCAAATTCATGGTTGCCGACTACCATGGCGTCGAAGCGCATCGTATTCATGATCTCAATGACAGGTTTCCCCTGAAATATGTTTGCCCAGGCATCGCCCTGGATCATATCGCCTGCAGCCAGTAGAAGAGTGGGTTTTTCCTTTCTCAAGCGATCGATAAGGGCCGCGACGTAGGCGATCCCGCCCTGGGTTTCGTCCGAGCCGAGAAGTTTCTGAGGCGCCGCAAAGCCGTGAAAATCGTTCATATAGAGTATTCTCAGCTCCTCTGCCTGCCCATGTGTGGGCAGAAAGAAAAGGAGCAGGAAAGCGGAAAGGAGCAGGCCGCAAAGAAGCTTCCTCGTATCCTTCATTCTTTTGTAACCCCAAAGGTGTTTTTCAAGGTTTTGAGGAAACGGGCATTCCAGTGATGGTTCCTTATCGGCACCCTGAGATACCGTTCGTTGTTTGCACCGCAAAAAAACGTATCGATCAACATGCCGTAGCGGGAAAAGAGGTCTTTCAATTGGTTCTCCTCTTTTTCAATCTTGAGCACAAGGAACGGACAAGTCGTATCGATGCAGGACACGCCCTCATTAATTGCGGCGAGGGTCTTCATGAAATATTTCTTTTCCTCATGAACGAAACGGTGTGTTCTTATCCCGTAAGGCCTGTCTTTCAGCGAAGCCATGGCTGCACGAATCGCAAGGGTGTTTGTCCGAAAGGGAAGCGCGCTTTTTTTTATGTTTCCGATCATCGATGCGCTGCCAATGGCGTAGCCGACCGGTAAACCGGCCAGTGCATAAAAGAGCGAAAATGTCCTCACGATGATCGCATATTTCGATTGGCTTGCCTCGTCCACGGGTGAGTTAAGTGTGGTAAAATCTCGCAACGATTCGTCGAGAATGAGAACCTTTCTCTGTGCATCGGCTTCCGCGATGATTGATTTGAGATCATCTATCGGGAGGTGAGTCCCCACAATGTCGTGAGGGTAGGGTAGAATCACGGCATCCGCTCTTTCCATTCCTTTGATAAGTCTGGGAAGGCTCATAGAAAATAGTTCATCCTGCCCGAGTCGTTCCTCGTGAAGGGTAGCGCCGGCGCGGGAAATCACTTGTCTATAACCCTGAGAAACCGGCGCAGGAACAAAGACCCGTGAAGGCTTGCAAACATGCAGTACGGTATGAAGAAGGTCTGTTGAGCCGTGCCTGAGCATAAGCATCTCCCCGTCTATATGTTCGTTCTTCGCGAGGAGGTTAAGTAAGTGGTACGATTGATTATCGGGAAATTCCAGGTCCTTAAGATGTCGTCGCAACACATTCTTGGCTTTCCTGGAAGGGCCGAGGGGGTTTACGGCGCTTGTGAAATCCTGAAGCCGTCTTACGGAGAATCCTTTCTGTTGCATCTTACCGTCCATATCCATAGAACCCCTGGAGTCCATACTCTATACCGATTCTTGACCAATTATCAACGAATGTTTGAAGAATCGGGGTGCCGCTTGAGATGCCAAAGGCCTATGGAATAGTGTTATAATGATGCCCATGAAAAAGATCATCTCCTTTGATCTCGATGGCACACTCGTGAACGCGGCGTACGGCGACGTTGTATGGAACTACGGGATTCCCCTCGAGTATTCGAAGAAGTACGGTGTCCCCGTTGACAAGGCCAGGATCATTATCCGTCGGGAATATGAATCCGTGGGTGATCACAACCTGTTATGGTATGAAATAGACCACTGGCTTAAGAAATTTAAGCTTCCCATCTCAAAAGAAGATTTGCTCAAGCTCTATGAATCGTACATAGAGCCCGCCCCCCATGCAGAAGCGACGCTTGCCGCTTTGGGCCGAAGGTATTCGCTCGTTATCGCCTCGAACGCCGCCAGGATATTCATCGACAGAGAGCTTGCCCTCACAGGCCTTCGCGGTTATTTTGCGCACATTGTATCGGCGACCACCGATTACAGGATGGTAAAAAAAGAAAAGGCATTCTACAAGAGGCTTTGCGATGAGTTACAGGTGCCGGCCTCACAGATTGTCCATGTCGGTGACCATCCGGTATTCGATTATGATGTACCGGCGAGCGCGGGTATCGAATCTTACCACCTCACAGATGGCGACGGCGCCGACACGGGGCCCGGGGCATATATCAACGGAAGGAGGACCATCAAAGATCTCAGGGAGCTTTTAGATCTGGGGGACTTATGAAAAAGTGCTATAAATGCAAGGCGGAGATCGAAAGCGAGAAGATTTCTTTCCGTGAAGAATGTCCCGTATGCGGCTCTGACCTCCACGTCTGCCTCAACTGTTCCTTTTACGATACGGGAAAAGCGAACTCATGCAGAGAAGACCAGGCCGACTACGTGAAGGAAAAGGAGAAAGCCAACTACTGCGATTATTTCCGTTTTACGGACCTTTCGGCCAAACAATCAGCTCGGGACGAAGCCGAAAAACTCTGGGCCTCGCTCACAAAGAAATCAAACTGATTATATCCCTGTTTGTGTTGTGCGGGCACCTGTTAAGGCAGAATGCAGACGACCTTTACGCGTCCCAAGGTGAGGTCGTACCCCGAACCCTCTGCGCGAATTTGGCTCTTAAGATCAGATTCTTCAGCGGATGTGCCGTGTTTTTGGCCTCAGCCATTATGCCCTCTTCAAAAGATTAGCCATATGTGACCAAGGCCGACCGATAGGCGGGAAACGGTCTTCTCGCTCGATACCGTAGAGGAGCTGCTAGCTGTCGGCCCGCGGCCTTGTGAAGATGATCCGGTAGCGATCCCTATCCGCATCAAAACATGCGGTACATTCTCTGTCGGCGCAGGACAATCCTCGCTCCTCGGCCTCGCCTTCTTCAGCGGGAAGCGGTTCAAGGTGAACATCGAGCCCTATCTCCTGGTACATTGCAGCCATCTCGGAAAGCCTCGGCTCGCACGCGATAAAGCGCCTTTCCCAACCGGCTCGAGCAAGCTCATCGTCCCGTCTCATTAATGTTTCTTCGCCTCTTTAAAGAAAGCGATAGTTTTTTTCAATCCCTCATCCAGCCTCGTGTGTGGCTGCCATTTCAGGATTTTCTTCGCTGTGCTTATGTCAGGACGTCTGCGCATAGGATCGTCTTCGGGGAGATCTTCGAACACGAGCTTTGATTTCGAGCCTGTGAGGCGGACGATCTTATCAGCAATGGAAAAGATAGAGACTTCATCAGGATTTCCGAGGTTTATGGGGCCGGGGAAACCTGAGAGGTATGGTTTTGTGTAATCACGCCCCCGCTTCTGTTCTCCTGTCTCATAATCCATCATTCGTATGAGGCCCTCTATCATGTCTTCGATATAGCAGAAGGACCTTGTCTGCGACCCTTTTCCATAAATGGTAATGGGCATACCTTTAAGGGCGCTTACCACAAAATTACTTACCACGCGACCGTCATCGGGTCTCATGCGCGGACCATACGTGTTGAAGATACGCACCACCTTGATATCCACTTTATTCTGTCTGAGATAATCAAAGAAAAGCGTCTCGGCAACCCGTTTGCCTTCGTCATAGCAACTTCTCTTGCCGATCGGGTTCACGTGGCCCCAGTAATCCTCCGTTTGCGGATGAATTTCGGGATCACCGTAAACTTCGCTTGTTGAGGCTTGAAGTATCCGTGCCCTCACTCTTTTGGCGAGTCCCAGCATGTTCATGGCACCGAGTACATTCACCTTGATCGTTTTTACCGGATTGTACTGATAGTGTATGGGGCTCGCGGGACAGGCGAGGTTGAAGATCCAATCCACCTCCACGAGAAGGGGTTCGGTTACGTCGTATCGCATAAATTCAAATCGCGGATGCTTGAGCAGGTGGAGGATATTATTCTTGGTCCCCGTGAAATAGTTGTCGAGGCATAGTACATCGTGCCCATCCTCAACGAGACGCTCGCAGAGATGCGAGCCGATGAAACCCGCACCGCCCGTGACGAGTATACGTTTTGGCTCCTGATAGGTGTTATAGTGATACATCTGTCCTCCCCGTGCAGAATTTTGCTGCCACTTTTCCACAAAGCCTGCGGATAAAACTTATTTGATCCGTAATTGTCGACCCCTCTCATCTCTTTAATCATGGGTGCTCGCCAAAGTCAACTAAGAAACGATTTCCACCACAAACCTTATGGGGAGGCTTGAAAGCCCGTAACCTGCAGCGAGTATTAATTATTGCACTAAATTCCATATTGTGGTAATGTATTACGTTCAAGTGGGTTCAGCCCGCTTTTTTGTTTTAAAGGGATGCTATCCAATACGGAAATAATAGAAAAGATCAGGGATATAGTGCTACCTATCCTGGAGGATGGACGTCTCGATCTTGTGGAAATAGAGTTTAAGCCTGCCGGCAAGAGGTGGCTAGTCAGGGTCTATATCGATAAGACCGGGGGCATTGCGATAAATGATTGCGAATACGTAAGCCGCGAGCTGTCCAGGCGCCTCGATGTGGACGATATCATTGACCACCCCTACACACTTGAAGTCTCCTCTCCGGGCCTAACGAGGCGGCTCAAGGAAAGCACCGATTTCGAACGATACGAGGGACGGACGTGTAGAATCGTCACACGAGATCCGATTGCGGGTAAGCGCGAGTTCAGGGGAGAGATCGGGAGAGTTACCCCCGAGCAGTTGGAAATCAAAGAAAAAATAGGTATTTTTACTATCCCGATTTGTGCTATAAAAAAGGCATACTTAGAATTTGATCTATGAGGAGTTACGATGTACTTTGATTTGAACTATGTGATCGAACAGGTGGGAAAAGAAAAGGGGATACCCAAGGAGACCATTGTGGAAGCCCTGGAGGAGGCCATTTTATCCGCCTCCAAGAAGAAATACGGCAGTCACCTGGACCTCGAGGCCCATTATAACGAGGAGCTCGGCGAGATAGAGGTATTCCAATTCAAGACCGTGGTCGAAGAGATCGCAGAGTCCGATATGGAGATCTCCGTGGAGGACGCAAAGGTCCACGACCCGGAGTGCATGATAGGAGACGCCATCGGTATCAAGCTGAACACCTCTTCTCTGGGTCGAATTGCTGCGCAGACGGCCAAGCAGATCATTATTCAAAAGGTGCGCAACGCTGAGAGCGATGTTATATATAACGAATACAAGAACAAGAGGGGCGAAATCGTCACAGGTGTGATCCAGAGGATAGAGAAGAACCACTTTATCGTGAATCTCGGGAGGACTGAGGCGCTTCTGCCGGTCAAAGAGGTCATACCGGGGGAAACGTTTCGGCAGAGAGAACGGGTGAAGGCCTATATACTCGACGTGGAGAAAAGCCAGAAGGGATGTTCAATCCTGCTTTCAAGGACGCACCCCGGGTTCCTCATGAAGCTTTTCGAGTTGGAGGTCCCTGAGATACAGGAGGGCATTATCAAAATTCTCGGCGCTGCGCGCGAGCCGGGAGAGCGGGCCAAAATATCGGTCTACAGCGAGGACCACGACATCGATCCGATCGGAGCCTGCGTGGGCGTCAAAGGATCGAGGGTCCAGGCCATCGTCCAGGAGCTGCGCGGTGAGAAGATCGACATTATCCCTTACAGCAAGGAGATAGCCAAGTTCGTTTGTAACACACTTGCCCCGGCCAAGGTATCGAAGGTATACATAAATGAAGAAGACCATTCGATGGAAGTGATCGTCAACGATGACCAGCTTTCCCTTGCCATCGGAAAGAAAGGGCAGAACGTCAGGCTCGCGTCAAAGCTGACCGGATGGAAGATCGATATCAGCAGTGAATCGGAAGTCGAGAAGACGTCGAAGAAGATTATTGATGAGCTCACAGAAAAACTGAAAATCAGCGAAATCCTTGCCCGCGTACTGCACGATGAGTATTTGCGAGATCCCAAAGATATTGCCAAATTGACGCCTGAAGAGTTAAACAAGATTACCAGTATTTCCGTTGACGATTGCAGGCGGATCATCGATGAGGCAAAATCTCTTCTGAGCGCAAACGCCGAAAACGAGGAACCGAAACAGACCGAAGGGGGTACGGAAGATAAGGAAGATAAGACAGAGTAAAAGTCGAAGCGTATGGAGAATTCCTCATATTTCTGGGAGCAAGGAAGGTTCAAGAAATGACAAAAATAAAGATTACAGCTCTTACCGATAAAGCCAATGACGAAGAAATCCTCGCCAAACTGAAAAAAATCGGCGTCAAAATAAAAGATAAAACCAAAGAAGAGTCAAGCAAAGAAGAGGCCAGGGAACAGGCTTCGGCCGGAGGGGAGACGCTCGTAGAGAAGCGGGTCGCCTCGACGATCATCCGCCGGAGGGTCCAACCGCCGCCGGCCCCGCCAAAAGAAGAGGTCAAAGAGGAAGTAAAGGAACCGTCTGAGGAGAAGACAGAGCCCAAGGCTCCGAGGAAGAGGGTTGGGGAAAAGGCGGCAAAGGAACCTGAGGAAGAGCCCAAGAAACCTGCCGGGAGAAAGGCCAAAACAGGCCCGCAGGTAGTGATCGAAGAGAGGCCCCGCGAAGAAGAGGTTGCCGGGACGGAAATCGAAGAGGTTCCCGAGGAGAAAGAAGAGGCGCTGAAGGGCGGGGCAGAGCGTATCGAGCAGGCAAAAGAGAAAGAGATAACCAAGGTCCTGGAAGAAGCGTACAAACATGACCTTGAGAAAGATTTTACACTCGCCGAGGGGGGTAGCGAGGAGGAACGACAGAGGAAGAAAACCGAAAAACTTCTCAAGAAGATAGAGGAGCAGGAGCTTGAGGAAACCAAAGTTAAGAAGAAAGGTATGCTCAAGCGGAAGGTGGTCATCAAGGAAGAGGATCTCTATGCCTTCAGGCGCCAGAGACCCAAAGGGGCGCCCTTCAGGAAGGACAGGAGAGACCGGGCCATAGAGAAAAGGGTGGAGGAAGAAGAGAAAAAGGAAGTAAAGCCTCTTCGCAAGGTCGTGAAGATAAGTGATGAAATTCAGGTCGGTGAGCTTGCAAAGAGGATGAACATAAAAGCCCAGGACATTATCACCAGGCTGCTCCCGCTCGGAATAATCGCGACGGTGAACAAGAGCATCGATTATGATACGGCCAGTCTTGCAGCCGCCGAGCTGGGGTACGACGTGGAAAAGATCGTCTCTATTGAAGAAGAGTTTCTTGCCCGTGAAGAGCGCGAGGAGGGGGAAAAGGAAAAGGATGAGAATTTAAAGCCCAGATCTCCCGTGGTGACAATCATGGGACACGTGGACCATGGCAAGACCCTTCTTCTCGATACCATACGCAATACCAACGTGGCGGAGCGCGAAGCCGGGGGTATCACGCAGCACATCGGGGCCTACAAGGTGAACGTGAACAACAAAGAAATAGTCTTTGTAGACACCCCCGGTCATGAAGCATTTACTGCGATGAGGGCACGCGGGGCGCTCGTCACCGACATCGTTGTTCTCGTTGTGGCCGCTGATGATGGCGTCATGCCGCAGACCATAGAGGCTATTAACCACGCCAAGTCGGCCGGTGTGCCGCTTATTGTTGCCATCAACAAAATTGATAAATCGAATGCAAACCCGGACAAGGTCATGAAGGAGTTGGCGGAGCTCAATCTTATACCGGAGGAATGGGGCGGGACCACGCTCTATGCGAAGATTTCCGCAAAAAAGAAACAGGGTATTGAGGCACTTCTCGAACTTATCATACTCCAGGCCGAGATGCTTGAACTAAAGGCCAATCCCGATAAGCTTGCCAAGGGCACTGTAATAGAATCAGAACTGGACAGGGGACATGGCGCCGTTGGTACGGTCATCATCCAGGAAGGCACCTTGAAAATTCAGGACCCCTTTATTGCCGGCATGACCTTCGGAAGGGTACGGGCCATGATCGATGACCGGGGAAAGAGGATTCAAAAAGCGCCCCCTGCCACGCCCGTCGTTGTTGTCGGTTTTCAGGACGTGCCCCATGGTGGGGATCGGTTCATCGTGACCACAGAAGAGTATTACGCGCGGGAGCTTTCTAAATTCAGACAGGAAAAGCTCAGAGAAAAGGAAGCGTTGAAAAGCTCAAGGACCACCCTGGAGGACCTCTATTCCAAGATCGGCGGGTCCGAGAAGGTCGTGCTAAATGTCATTCTTAAAGGCGATGTGCGGGGCACTATTGACGCGATCGTAGAGGCGTTGAAGAAACTTTCAACCGATGCGGTAGAGGTGCAGATCACCCACAGCGGCGTCGGGGCTGTTACCGAGACTGATATCAACCTTGCTATGGCCACGGGCGCCATCATAATCGGTTTTAACGTGAAACCCGTTCAGAAGGCACAGGCTTTAGCCGAACAGGAGAAGATCGAGATCAGGACGTATTCGATCATCTATGAAATGATTGATGATGTGAGAAAGGCCATGGAAGGCCTGCTCGAACCCAAGATCGTAGAGGTCGTGATCGGAAAAGCTGAAGTGAGAAAAGCCATCAGCGTATCCAAGGTGGGTACCATTGCAGGGTCTTATGTGACCGAGGGCAAGGTAACGAGAAGCGCCTTAGCCAGGGTGGTAAGAAATGGCGAGGTTACTTTCACGGGCAAGATCGCTTCACTGAAACGATTCAAAGATGACGTGAGAGAAGTGCAGTCCGGATACGAATGCGGGATCTCCCTTGAGGGGTATAACGACATACAAGAAGGCGATGTATTTGAATTCTTCGTTGAAGAAAAAGAAAGGCAAACCCTTGACGGATAAGAGAGATGGTTGTTGGCGTTTCTCAAATAGAGATCTTCTTTCCTGAAGCTCAATCGCTCAAAGACAAGAGACAGATGATAAAGAAGATTGTTGAAAAAACGAGGGTGAAGTTTAACATATCCATGGTGGAGATCGCGGACTCGAACCTCTGGCAAAGGGGGAGCATAGGCTTTGCGGTCATGGGCGTCAAGAAGGATCATGTGCATGCAGCTCTCGAGAATGTCCAGCGTTATGTGGAATCTCTGTACGCCGGCGAGGTGATCGACACCTGGACGGAAATCATCGTGATGGGAAATGAGATATAGGAAGCTCAAAGTTCAGGAGTTGTTGCAGGAAGAGATCTCACTGATTATCCAGCGGGACATACGGGATCCAGGGATGGGGTTCATTACGATTCTTGGGGTAAAGATGAGTGAGGACCTGAAAATTGCAAAGGTGTACCTCTCCATATACGGGGATGAGGAGGCAAAGAAAAATACGCTGGAGGCGCTCAAAAGGTCAAAGGGTTATATAAAATTTCTGCTCGGTAAGAGAGTAAATCTCAGATACATGCCGGAGATCAATTTTGTGCTTGATGATACCTTTGAGAAGGCAGCAAGGATTGACGAGATTCTCAAGAAAGAGGCCCATGCTCAGTCAGATTGAAACGACGATTCGTGAAGGAAAGAGGTTCCTGATTACGACACACATAGACCCGGATGGGGACGCGCTTGGTTCGGTCTTCTCTCTCGCATGGGTCCTCAAGTCGCTTGGTAAGGAGTCCGTCGTTTATTTGAAAGACCAAATGCCATACCGTTATGACTTCTTGCCGCGGCCGAACCCCGTGATTCACCGCCTTGCGCATGAGAAGTACGACGCGATATTCGTGCTCGATTGCGGCGATCTTTCAAGGGTCGGTCAGGTAAGCGATTCCCTGCATGCTATGGGGCCCCTCGTAAATATCGATCACCATGAGACGAACGAGGCCTTCGCAAGGATCAATCTCGTAGATCCCGGGGCTTCGTCCACCGGAGAAATTCTCTGCAACCTCTATGCGTCAATGAAGCTCGATGTCACAGAAGAGATGGCGATCAATCTCTACACGGCGGTCTTTACAGACACCGGTTCTTTGCGCTACGATAACGCCTCGGTGGCGGCCTATGCCATCTGCACCGAGATGATTGAATTAGGTGTTAAACCCTCCTATGTATCCCGTATGGTCTATGAGAACCATCCTAAAGAACGATTCAGGCTTCTCGGTGAAGTCTTCTGCACCCTGCGAACCTTCGACAACGATAGAATCGCCATGGCGCACGTGACTGCCGATATGTTCCGGAAGACGGGTACGGACAGGGCGCATACCGATGGTTTTGCCGAAGAGATTAAACAGATCCGCGGCGTAGAGGTCGCGATTCTCATGCGCCAGGTTGATGAGAGACGCTACAAAATCAGTATGCGCTCAAAAGGAACCGTGGATGTGGCGGAGATCTGCAACCGTTTCGACGGAGGCGGGCACAAGAACGCCGCAGGTTGCCAGATAGACGGCGATCTTGAGGCGGTGGAACGCGAGCTGAAAAAGGCATTTAACATATCATGACGTGGATTTTGACAATGCGGAGGTCTTTGTTTTGAATGGTTTTCTGATTATTGACAAACAAGCGGGCATGTCTTCCTTTGATGTGATAAGACGGCTCAAAAAAATCGATACTTTTACCAAGATCGGCTACATAGGGACCCTTGACAGAAACGCGACAGGAATATTGCCGGTCGCGCTCAATGAAGGGGTCAAGCTCATCCCTTTTCTTGAAAATGTCGAAAAAGCCTATCGGGCAAGGTTTCTCCTCGGCGTTACGACCGATACGCTTGACATTGAAGGGAAGGTGCTTACTAAGGTCGATCCTCCGGTTTTCGACAGGGCCACACTTGAAGCCATGCTGAGAGGGTTTGTGGGCAAGATAACCCAGGTCATTCCGGTCTACTCGTCCAAAAAGATCAACAAGAAACCTCTTTACAAGTGGGCGCGTAAAGGGATACCTATTGAGCCTCCGGAAAAAGAGGTGGAGATCTTCGATATCAATTTTCTCGATTATTCCCACCCCTACGTGGATGTTGAAGTGACCTGTTCCAAGGGGACCTACATCAGGGCCCTTGCCCACGATTTTGGAAAGAAACTTGGCTGCGGGTCAACGCTATACGCCTTGAAACGCACCCGTCATGGGGAATTTACTGAAGATATGGGTGTAGACGTGGATCGCTTCAAAATTCAAGAAGATCTAAATAACTATTTATTATCGTTGGAAAATGTACTACAATCTGTACGAGGGGTTGTAGTGGAAACGGCTTTGGAAAGATTCTTGAAAAATGGCATGCCCGTGCCGATTACGGGTAATTCCAGGGAATGGAAGAACGGCGAGGCCACGCGGCTTCTCAACAAGCAGGGCGCACTTATCGGCATCGGAGTCGCCGACACCGCCTCGAAGACCATAAAGATCAAAAGGTTAATCAACAACTAAGGAGGATTACATGGCGCTTACCACGGATCGGAAAAAGACAGTCATCGAGGACTTTAAAGTCCATGAAAAAGATACGGGCTCTCCCGAGGTTCAGATTGCTCTTCTCACGGAAAGGATCAAATCACTGACAGAGCATTTTAAGAAATTCTCGAAAGACCATAATTCCCGCAGGGGCATGCTCGTTCTTGTGGGTAGCAGGAGAAGACTTCTCAACTATCTCAGGGAAAAAAATGTGGATCGATACAAGAAAGTTGTCGAGAAGCTCGGTCTGAGAAAATAAAAATAAAGATAGGAAGAAAACATGAAAGAAAGTATTAGTATTGATTTTGCGGGCAAACCGCTCACGATCAGCACAGGGGACCTTGCGAAACAGGCGGATGGCAGCGTCCTTGTCCAGTACGGAGACACAGTTGTACTGGTAACGGCAGTGGCCGAAAAGGAAGAATCGACAAACGATTTCCTTCCTCTCACGGTCAATTACCAGGAAATGTCCTACGCGGCAGGGAAATTTCCCGGCGGGTTTTTTAAACGAGAGGGAAGACCCTCGGGGCTGGAAACGCTCATGTCACGTCTCATCGACAGACCGCTGAGACCTCTCTTCCCCAAGAGTTTTCGCAACGAGACGCAGGTTATCGCCACGGTACTCTCTGCTGACCAGGAGCATGATCCGGCCATCGCCGGACTCATCGGAGCTTCCTGTGCGGTAACCGTCTCAGGGATACCCTTTGCCGGTCCTTTTGCCGGAGTGAAGGTGGGCAGGAAAGATGGCACCTTCATTGTGAACCCCGCACCCGCCGATATGGAAGGGAGCGATATCGACATCGTCGTCGTGGGCACCAAGGACGCGATCATCATGGTGGAAGGTGAAGCACAATTTGTGAGCGGAGCCGATCTGATAGAGGCAATTCAGTTTGGCCATCAGAGCTTGCTTCCTCTTATCGAAATGCAGGAGAAACTGCAGGACAAGGTGGGGAAACCGAAGTGGCAGATCAAGGCGCCTTTAGATACGGAAGATCTCAAGAAGGAGATGCGTGGGAAGGTCGAGAAGGACCTCATGGAAAGCTTTGCCGTAAAGGCGAAGCTTGAGAGGGGTGCGCGCCAGCAAGAGATTCTCGCCGAGGTGAAAAAGGCCTACCCTGATACTGAAGAAGGTGCGGTAAGCAAGGTTTTTGAAGACGTGACCCGGGACATCATGCGCGAACAGCTATTGTCAAACGGCAAAAGGATCGACGGGCGAGGCTTCGAAGATATCAGGAATATCTCCTGTGCGGTGGGCATCCTTCCAAGGACCCATGGCTCAGGTCTGTTCACGAGAGGTGAAACACAGGCGCTTGCAGTCACCACCTTCGGGACTTCCGAAGACGAACAGAAGATAGAATCCCTCCATGGAGGAGAGACTTTCAAGAGCTTTCTGCTGCACTACAATTTTACACCTTTTTCTGTGGGCGAAGTCGGCATGCTTCGCGGCCCTACACGTCGCGAGATCGGTCATGGGAATCTGGCGGAAAGGGCGCTTACCCCGATTTTGCCGTCCAAGGAAGATTTTCCCTATACCATACGCATCGTCTCGGAAATCCTCGAATCGAACGGTTCTTCCTCCATGGCTACGGTCTGCGGGGGGTGCCTTTCTCTCATGGATGCGGGCGTTCCCATTAAGGAGCCTGTTGCCGGCATCGCCATGGGTCTTGTGAAGGAAGGGGATAGAGAAGTGATCCTTTCCGATATCCTGGGCGACGAAGATCACTTAGGCGATATGGATTTCAAGATTGCCGGTACCAGGGAAGGCGTCACCGCCATTCAAATGGATATTAAGATCAAGGGCATTACAAAGGAGATCATGTCCAAAGCGGTAACCCAGGGCCAGAAGGGAATTGCAACAATACTCGACATCATGAAGCAGACCATCGAAGGGCCGAGAGAGCATCTATCCCCTTATGCCCCGCGTATCTTCACCATGCAGATAAAGCCGGACAGGATACGGGATGTTATCGGCCCCGGCGGCAAGATTATCAGGGGCATCATTGAAGAGACGGGCGTGAAGATCGATATCGAGGATTCCGGTATAGTGAGGATTGCCTCCATCGATGAGGGCTCGGCAAATGCTGCAATTGACATGATCAAGATGCTTACCAAAGAGATCGAGATCGGAACGATTTACACGGGCAAAGTGAAGAAAGTGATCGACGCCGGTGTCGTTGTCGAATTAGGGCCCAATGTGGACGGTTTTGTCCATGTGAGTCAGCTAGCCGACGGATTTGTGAAAAAGGCATCCGATGTTGCGAAAGAGGGCGAGGAGATGACTGTAAAGGTCATCGATATCGAGGATAATGGCAGAATAAAATTGTCAAGAAAGGCTGTCCTGAGAGACCAGAAGCCGCCGCGGGGGTAAATGTACAAGAAGACCGTGCTTAGTAACGGCATCACCGTTGTAACGGAATCCGTTCCGTATTTTTCCACGGTCTCTCTCGGCATCTGGTGGAAAGCGGGCAGCAGATACGAAACCCCGGAGAACAACGGCATCTCCCACTTTATCGAGCACATGCTTTTCAAGGGCACATCCTCACGGAGTGCTTACGACATCGCGAGGGAGTTCGACGCCATCGGGGGTTCAATCAACGCTTTCACCGGCAAAGAGTACACCTGTCTGTATGCCCGGGTGCTGAAAAAGGACATGAATATCGCCCTCGGCATCATCTCCGACATGTATAAGAACTCCCTTTTCAAAAGCGACGATATCGAGAAGGAAAGGTATGTGGTTGTCCAGGAAATCAAAATGGTCGATGACACGCCCGATGAGTCGATCTACGATATGTTTAACGCCTCCTATTTCAAGGATCATCCCCTGGGCATGACGATCCTCGGATCGGAGAAGAACGTAGAGAGCTTCAACGAGGGCGGACTCAAAAGCTACTTCAAAGAATACTACGGCCCCGGGGCTGCGATCATCACCATATCGGGCAGGGTGGACCATGATGATTGCACCAATAGGATCGAGCAATTCTTTGCGGGCGTGGCGCATAACGGGATAACAAGGGACCTCAGGCCGCCGGTTGCGCACCGGGGCATCGATATCTACGAAAAAGACCTCGAACACATCTATCTCTGCATCGGCACCGAAGGCGTAAGCCAGGTGGACCGAAGACGCTACCCCATATACGTGCTCAACGCGCTTATGGGCGGGAGCATGAGTTCCCATCTGTTTCAGGAAATTCGTGAGCAGAGGGGGCTTGTCTACAGCATCTATTCTTATGTAAACTGTTACCACGACGCGGGGACCTTCGGTATATCTACATCCACATCCAGAGAGTTTATCGACGAGGTGTTATATCTCATCAAGACCGAGATACGACGGCTCAGGGATGAGGGAATTAGCGACGCCGAGCTCGCATTTTCCAAGGAGCACATTAAGGGTAACCTGTTTATTTCGCTCGAGAGTTCGGAAACGCGGATGGGGAGGCTTGCCAAGAACGAAATATACTTCGGCGATTACATACCGCTCAAGGAGACGGTACGCGAAATAGAGGACATACGGAAGAAGGACGTGGATAAGATTGCCCGGGAGATCTTCGAAAATCCCGAAGAAATATCTATAACGGTGCTCGGAAATGTTGACGCAAAAAAGGTCGAGAACGTATGGAAAGGATAGAGGTCTTGGTGGCTAAGCGTGAGGGCGTTGAGCTACCCACCTACGCCACGGACGCCTCCTCCGGCGTGGATCTTTGCGCGTTCATAGACGAACCTGTGGTCTTAAATCATATGGAACGCTCCCTCATACCTACGGGTCTCTCCATCAGTATCCCCGAGGGGTACGAAGCGGAAATACGACCGAGGAGCGGGCTGGCGATCAAGTATGGTGTGACGGTCCTCAATACGCCCGGCACTATCGATGCGGATTACCGGGGCGAGGTGAAGATCATCCTTGTCAATCTGGGAAATGAGGCGTTCGTGATCAAGGGCGGGGACAGGATTGC
The DNA here is from genome assembly GCA_035541755.1 of Syntrophorhabdaceae bacterium. Taxonomy (NCBI): domain Bacteria; kingdom Pseudomonadati; phylum Thermodesulfobacteriota; class Syntrophorhabdia; order Syntrophorhabdales; family Syntrophorhabdaceae; species Syntrophorhabdaceae bacterium. The sequence goes on along the minus strand of DATKMQ010000068.1, from coordinate 22,921 downwards.
GCAAATGGTCTTCAACAAGGTGGCCCGGGTAGAGTGGAAGATTGTCGACCGGCTGGAAGAGACGGAACGCGGTCAGGGCGGCTTCGGTTCAACCGGTCACCGCTAATCACGACGTTTGTAAAGCGTAAAAAGAGATGTTTGGCTGTGCGAGCCGAGGACGTGCTCAATTCCGGTTTGAGTTCATGTATCGTATTGCTCAGAAGGGTTTTTTCTTCGAACCGGTTTGACCGTTTTTGGCAACGAGGCGTGAATTCGCCGTGCGGGGTAGCCGGGTAACCGGTCAGAAGCGACAGAGGTGATCAAAATGCAAAAAGGCTTGATGATCGGTTACGTCGTTACTCTGCATCTTCTTTTGCTTGTTTTGGTCGTGAAGACTGACATTATCCCTCGCATTGGATTCCGGTTGGGACTTATTAAGGATATTGAACCGGAGTTGAGTGAGTATTATGAGACAATGGTCAAATTCCATGAAAGAATGGATGTGAACATCCCGAAGGGGGCGGCGATTTTTGTCGGAGATAGCTTCACCCAGGGGCTTTGCGTCACTGCCGTAGCTAATCCCTCAGTAAATTTCGGCATCGGTGGCGATACCACATTGGGCGTGTTGAAGAGATTACCCAAGTATCGCTCTCTTGAGCGGGCAAGAATATGCATTTTAACTATAGGCAGCAATGACCTGCGGCGCAGAGGCAACGAGGAAATCCTTAAGAATTACTCGGCAATCATCTCGGCCCTGCCGGGCAACCTCACGTGTCTATTTACTGCCGTGTTACCCGTTGACGAGGGCGTGCGACGCGATCTTGCGGGCAGAAATAAACGGGTGAGGGAGTTAAACGGCGATTTGAGAAAACTCTGCGAAGCCCAAGGTAGCAGATGCTTCTTCATAGACCCGACTGCCAGGTTTGCAGATTCTTCGGGCAATCTCAGGAAAGCATACCATGAAGACGATGGCGTGCATCTCAACGAGGTCGGTTACTCCCTATTCATAGAAGAACTCAGGGGAATGGTGGAGAAGATTGAGGGGACATCTCAGGCAGGTGCGGCTATGCCGTGACCCCGATCCACGGTAAGCGGTGGCAAGGGCGCAACGGATAAAAGAGACAAAATCTGCCATGAAGCGGGCTGTTCAATGGTGTGCTCCGGGTTAAGCCGTACAGACAATTCGAGCACGTCTGCCACATCACCACGGGGATTTCTGTTGACATAATATGGCTGATACGATAACATCATGCTGGTCTTTTCACGCGAATCTATGTCCCTATACCATTACCTTGACCAATTCATCCAATACCTCATCACCGAGCGGGGCGCCTCGCCGCATACGGTTGATGCATACAACAGAGACATAATCGAATTTCTCAAGTTCATAGAAAACGCGGGCCCCGGTATGCCGGAGCGAAGGCACGTGGAAGCCTACATAGGCCATCTCCACGAGCGGGGCAAGCAGGCGAGAAGCATCGTGCGTGCTGTGTCGGCCTTAAGAGGTTTCTTCAACTTTCTCCTCATGGAAGGTACAGTCAAGGTGAGCCCCCTCGAAGACGTTGAAATCCCCCGATTCAAGGCGCCGATCCCCGATGTTTTGTCCGAGCAGGAAATCGTGGAGCTTATCCGGATGCCTGAAGGCTCCAAGACATCGCTTCGCGACAGGACCATGCTGGAACTTCTCTACGCCACGGGACTTCGCGTTTCCGAACTGGTGAAGCTCAACAAGAGCGATGTGAACCTCGAAGGCGGCTTTGTGGTGGCCATGGGAAAGCGATCCAAGGAGAGGGTCGTGCCGCTCGGGACCTATTCGAGAGAGGCCATAAAGTTGTATCTTGATACGGAGAAGCCTGCCGGGACCTATCTTTTCCCGAATAACCGGGGCGGAATGCTCACACGGCAGGCGGTCTGGAAGATCATCAAGAAGTACGGCGCGCGTATGCAGAGCCGCCATGTCTCTCCCCACACCATACGGCACACCTTTGCCACGCATCTGCTTCAAGGGGGCGCGGATCTCCGTTCGGTTCAAATGCTGCTCGGTCACGAAGATATTGCGACCACGCAGATATACACGCACGTGGACAGTAAAAGGCTCAAAGAGATCCACAAAAAGTACCATCCGAGGGGTTGATGAAGGTCATTACGTCCCACATGAACGCTGATTTCGATTCGCTCTCGTCCATGGTGGCGGCCAAGAAGCTCTATCCTGATGCGGCGCTCGTCTTCCCCGGTTCACAGGAGAAGACGCTCCGTGATTTTCTTATCCACTCGACGCTCTATCTCTTTGACATCGAAAAGATGAAGAAGATCGACTACGACGACGTAGATACGCTTATTCTTGTGGATACGCGGCAGAAATCGCGCATCGGGGAACTGGCCAAGATTCTCGAGAACGGTAAGGCCAAAGTCCACATCTACGACCATCATCCGGCATCGAGCGACGACATAAAAGGAGACTTAGAGGTGATACGCACCGTGGGGGCCACAGTGAGTATCCTTGTTTCCATTCTGAAGGAGCGCGAAATACCCGTTACTTCGGAAGAAGCCACAATTATCATGCTCGGCATCTACGAAGAAACCGGCAGCTTCAGGTTTTCATCGACTACCACATTCGATTTCGAAGCCGCATCGTATTTGCTTTCCAAAGGGGCCAGCGTCAATCTCATTTCTGATATGCTCGTTAGGGAACTCACCCCCGAGCAGGTTTTCTTGCTCAACGATATCATCAAAAACGCCGCAGTCTATAGCATCAACGGAATCGATGTGGTGATTACCGAGGCGAGCACCGAAGAGTACGTGGGAGACCTTGCGGTCATCGTCCACAAATTCCGTGACATGGAGAATATCAACGTGCTCTTTGCGCTCTTCAGGATGGAGGACAGGGTTCACATAATAGGGCGCAGCCGCATACCGGAGGTCGATTCGGGTTACATCATGTCGCTCATGGGAGGTGGAGGCCACAAAGTTGCCGCTTCGGCCACAGTGAAAGACATGACTCTCGTTGAGGCGAAAGACCGCCTCGTGGAGATCCTCCGGTATAACGTAAAACCGTTATGGAAGGCAAAAGATATCATGTTTTTCCCTGTCAAGTTTGTGGAGGCCTCCGGTTTGATACACGATGCCAAGAGCATCCTCACCAAATATAATATCAACGCCCTGCCGGTTCTATCGGGCGGTAAGCTTGTAGGCGTGATTACGCGACAGGTGGCGGAGAAGGCAGCGTTTCACAAGCTGGAGAATGTTCCCGTAAGCGAATATATGTTCACGGAATTCCAGAGTGTGAAGCCCGAAGACTCTATCGAGCGGGTAAAAGAACAGATCATAGGAAGCGGCCAGAGGTTCCTACCCGTTGTGGAAGAGGGAGAACTCAAAGGGGCCATAACCCGCACAGACCTTTTAAGGATACTCGAAGACGAGATAGCCAAAACGGTCCTTGAAAAACTCGAATTCCACGAAAAATACGCGAAGAGAAAGAATGTCAGGAAACTCATGGTGGAGCGGCTTCCTAAGGAAACCATGAAAAGGCTTGAGGACATCGGCGAGCTGGCCGACGCACTCGGCTACCATGCCTTTCTCGTGGGCGGGTTCGTGAGAGACCTCATCCTTCGGAACGATAACTATGATATTGATATCGTTGTGGAGGGAGACGGCATAGCGTTTGCGGAAGAAATGTCCAGGAATTTTCGGGTTAAGATGCGTTCCCACAAGGAATTCGCCACGGCAAAAATACTCTATCCCGACGGCTTTAAGGTGGACATTGCATCGGCGCGGCTCGAATACTACAAGGCTCCGGCTGCGCTTCCCGTTGTAGAGCACAGCTCCCTGAAACTCGATCTTCATCGACGGGACTTCACCATCAACACGCTGGCCATCTCGCTCAATAAGAATACCTTCGGTGAGCTCATCGATTTTTTCGGCGCCCAGCGCGATATCAAGGAAAAGACCATCAGGGTGCTCCACTCCTTAAGTTTCGTCGAGGACCCCACTCGCGTGTTTCGCGCCATTCGGTTTGAGCATCGCTTTGATTTCAGGCTTGGCAAGCACACCCTGGACCTCATCAAAAATGCGGTGAAACTCAACTTTCTCGCGAGAATTAAGGGGAAAAGGCTCTGGACAGAACTCGCACTGATCCTTCGGGAGGATGAGCCTGAAAAGGTTTTAAGAGGTTTACAAGAACATGATCTCTTGCGGTTTATCTCTACGGCGATTACATTCGATAAGGAAAAGGAAAAGCTCTTCAGTCAGATGCGCGCTGTGTTCAAATGGCACGAATTCCTATACCAGGGCAAAGCGGTAGATAAGCTCGAATATTATCTACTGGGTCTCACAGATCACATGAAGATTGAGGATGTGGTGGAGTTTTGCAGGCGCATGGAAATGATGGAGAGGCTCAAGAAAAAGACTGTCGAGAACATGGAACGATTACGTTCTGCCATGGCCAGGCTTTCCATGGGTATTGCCGTCATGAAGAAGAGCGAAGTTTACAGGACCATGACGCCGCTCTCCAGAGAAGCTATGCTTTTTATCATGGCCAAGACCAAATCGGAGGAGATAAAAAAGGCCATTTCAGGCCACATTACGGGCCGTGATCCTGGCAGGCCCTCTATGACGGGCGAGGATTTGAAGGAGTTCGGCATTGAGGAGGGTCCGATCTACAAAGAGGTGCTTGAGAAGCTAAAAGATGCTAAAATAGACATGAACCTGAAGACGAAAGAAGAAGAACGACACTTCGTCGAAATTTATCTGATGCAGAAAGGCATAATCCCATGAGTCTCCTTGTGCCCACGCTCGACGTGCAGCTCGAATGCTACGAAGGTCCGCTGGCCGTCCTCATCACGCTCATCAAGCGGAATAAAATAAGTATCTGGGACATCCCGATCTCGGCGATCACCGAGCGGTTTCTTCAGTACGTGGAACTGGTGAGGGATATGAACCTGAGGATCGCTGAAGATTTCATCGAAATGGCCTCGTTGCTTATCTTCATCAAATCCAAGATGCTTCTGCCGTCAATCGGCAACGGTGGCGACGAGGAACAAGACCCCAGGGAAGAGCTCGTGGAGAGGATCATCGAATACGAGCGGCTCCGGAATATGGCCCAGGCCATAGACGCCCTGCCCATGCTCGAGCGGGATGTATTCGCCGTGGGTAACGGCGCAGTAGAGCGGGAATCGGAATACGACCTTTTGGGCCTGTGCAATCTCTATTTCGAACTGCTCAAGGTCAAGGAAGAGCGTTACTTTTCCGTGCGCATCATAAAACCTACCCTGGAAGAGAAGCTCGAAATGTTGAGAGGTATCCTCGAAACATCAGGCCGTTTTGAGTGGGACCTCTATGGCGAGGAAGAACGTAGCGAAGTGGTGGCCACGATCCTCGGGATACTCGAGTTGGCCAAGGTGCGAGCGGCCACCCTGAGCCAACGACGGCCTTTTGGCAAAATCGTGCTGAAAAGACGGGACTTGACGGCCATTGCGGGAACATTGACGAACCAGGCCGATATTGAACAGTAGAGAGATCCATGGTTTTTTTGCAATAAGATTAAGGAGGGGATAATCACATGGCAATATCAAGAGGAAAAAAGATACTTCTCATTATTGTTATTATTCTTTTTGTCTTCGGAGTGGTCGTCCCTCTCACCTTCTCTCTCGTTAAGGGAACAGGCAAGGGCAAAATCGGGGTGATCGAGGTCGAAGGCACGATCACCGATCTTAGCGATGCCATGGAGGACGTGATACGATTCAAGGAAGATGACAGCATTAGAGGGGTCATCTTGAGGATCAATTCCCCCGGCGGCGCCGTGGGTCCCACGCAGGAGATGTATGCCGAACTCAAGAAACTTAAGTCAAAGAACAAGATCGTCTATGTGTCCATGGGATCAGTCTGCGCTTCGGGAGGATACTACCTTGCAGCCATGGGGGATCGAATCTATGCGAATCCGTCAACTATCACCGGCTCCATAGGCGTCATTATGCAACAGGCTGTGGTGGAAGACCTGATGAAGAAGATCGGCGTGCAGGAGAACACGATTAAATCAGGTCTGTTAAAAGACACGGGATCGCCCTTTCGTAAAATGACCGATGAGGAACGCAAATATCTTCAAGATATTATCAATAGCATTTATGAGCAGTTCATCAAAGACGTATCCGAGGGAAGACGGCTCCCCGTGGAAAAGGTCAGAGAGCTCGCCGATGGCAGAATCTATACGGGTTTGCAGGCCAGGGAAGTGAAGCTCATCGATAGTATCGGCACGTTCTACGATGTTGTCGATGATATGAAGAAGACCCTGGGTATCAAAGGAAAACCCACCCTCATCCATGGTAAGAGGCCTTTCTCAATTCTCAAGTGGCTTATCTCATCGGCCATGCAGGACATCCTGTCTCGAACATTTTCTCAGCCTGTGAGCTTCCTCTATAAGCCGTAGCGGGCAGGGTGTCTCGCGTTCCATGGAACGCGCCTCGGGAAGATCTTCTCATGCAGGTTCTTGTGCTGTGAATTCCTTTACAACTGAAGCTACTTCGTGTTAGGTTCGTATGTCACAGCCATCGTCTTCCAGGGCTTGAATGAGATGGCGATGAACGCTCGTCAGCCGGCGGGCCCAAAGGCGGGTGTACATGAAAGTACCTCGAAAAGAGCGGTAAAAAGAGAGCGAAGGACGAGCGTAAGAAGATAGCCTGGTATAACAAGAACATGCGCATGCCGCGAGTACGCGAGTTCAATCCGTATCCTGACTGACATACGCGACAATATGGAGTGTTTACAAAGTAGGAGGCATTGCCATGGATTTCGAACTGTGCACGCAGATCATCAAGAATATCTCTCGGGTCATCGTGGGCAAGCGAGATTCCGTAGAGCTGCTTCTCGTAGGGCTCTTAGCTGACGGCCACGTACTTTTGGAAGATCTCCCCGGACTTGGTAAGACCCTTCTTGCCAAGTCGCTGGCGCGCAGCATGGGCGCCTCCTTCAAGCGGGTGCAGTTCACCCCGGACCTGCTGCCCGCAGATATTACCGGATTCAATATCTACAATCAGCAGTCCGGTGAGTTTGTGTTTCAGGCCGGCCCCGTTATGACCCACGTGCTTCTGGCCGACGAGATCAACCGCACGATTCCCCGTACCCAGTCAAGTCTTTTGGAGAGCATGGAAGAGCGACAGGTCACCGTGGACGGCAAGACCTATATCCTACCCCATCCCTTTTTCGTTATGGCGACCCAGAACCCCATCGAGCTTGAAGGCACCTTCCCCTTGCCGGAGGCCCAGCTCGACAGGTTTCTGCTCAGGATCAGCCTTGGGTATCCCGAGCAGCAAGAGGAGATAGATATCCTGGATCGCTTTCAGGAGCAGGACCCTTTGCTCGACCTCGCTCCGGTGGGGAGCCCCGAGCAGATCTCCGCACTGCAACTTGCACGAAGAAGAATCCATGTGGCAGCTGTCATCAAGGAGTATATCACGGCCATCGTGGCGGCAACGAGGAACCATCCGGCTTTGCGTCTCGGGGCGAGTCCACGCGGTTCGTTGGGGCTTATGCGCGCTGCCCAAGCGAAAGCGGCCCTGAGTGGGCGCGATTATGTGTTACCCGATGATATCAAATCCCTCGCTGTCCCGGTCCTTGCACACCGGCTGATTCTCAAGGAAGAGGAGCACCTACGCGGGACCACGCAGAGACACGTGGTCGATGAGATCATGGAGCGGATACCTGTACCCGTTCCTCAAGCATAAAATCCGAAGGACTCAAAGCAGATGACGATATCTCAGCGCAGGGTCTCAACCCTTTTCTCCACAGCGATGATCATTTTTTTCGTGGGCATACTGCTTTTCGTGGCCCTGCTCAACGTCTCAAGGGGTGGCCACGATCTCCTTATCCTTTCCCTCCTCGTAATAGTCATGATGGGAGGATTGAAACTCTGGACGGCGTTCTCCCACTCGAAGATCGGCTTGAGGCAGGTGCTCGACAAAGTCCGTGTGTTCGCGGGCGAAGAGATGACGCTTACCATCAATGCGCAAAACGGAAAAGCCCTGCCTGTCTGGCTGGAGGTTGAGATCCCGGTAGGTGACGGTGGCCACGCTCGGCTCTTTGATGCGCCGCTCACCGCGCAAAGAAGCCTGCTCTGGTATCAGATCACGAAGTTCCGGTGGAGCTTTGTGGCCGCCCACCGGGGCGTCCACACAATCGGTCCGATACAAGCATCGTCGGGCGATCTCTTCGGGTTTTTCGTGAGACAGCAGAGTATCGGCGAGGCAACTGAAGTGATTGTTTACCCGAAGCTTTTGCCTCTTAACCCGATTACGTTGCCTAAGCGTGATTTTTTCGGCGTGCCCGGGGGTGAAAGCCCGGTCAACGATCCTGTTTACATTCTGGGTACCGCCGATTATCAATATGGACGACCGGCAAAGTATATCCACTGGAAAGCGTCTGCTCGACACCACCGCCTGCAGGAGAAGATTTTTGAATCCACCGAGCAGGAGAAAGTGCTCCTGATCGTCGATGTGGGACAATTCACCGATGCCGACACGCAAGCTTTTGAGCGTTCACTGGAGGTGGCCGCTTCCCTCGCAGTCAAGTTTGACAGGCAAGGATGTGCTATAGGCATGCTGACGAATGGCGCCATAGTTGGAGGCACCTCTGCATTTGTCTCGGTCGCGCGAAGCGCGCGACAGGTGCCGGCCATTTTGGAGGTCCTGGCCAGGCTTGAAATGAAACCGCGGGCAACCCTATTGGAGGTACTACGCGATTCCCTTGAAATTCCGTGGGGAACAAGCTGCGTATATATTACCAGGAAGGAAGATTACATGACTCGCATGGTAAAAGAATACGGCAGGAGCCGCAGGACGCCCGTAACCGTTATCACCTGTGAAGGGATGAGTCTCTTGCGAAGGGATGGGCAAGCGCAGGGGGCTTACACGAGCCATACGGATGGTCCCGTCGGAGTGCGGGTCGAGAGGACATGAAAAAACAAGCCACGGTCGCGCTCGCGCTTACATCAGGAGGCATGGAGATATGCTGGCTTTACAGCTGGGCGATATTCTCCGTCACGGCCTGCATGCACCAGCCTTTTCCTATTCTCGGCGCCCTGCTTGCGTTTGTCGGTGCGGCCATGCTCACCCGTATCTCCCAGGGAAAAGGGTGGCGGGTCATCTATGTGGGAGGTTTACAAGTACTCGGTTTTCTATGCGTCAGCCTTCTCGTCATCCACGATATATACGAACAGACGCGTCCCCTCTTTAGCTCAGGCTGGTGCGTCGCATTTATCCACATGGCAAGAGATCCTCTCGAATGGCTCGTTCTTTTTCTCGTTATTTTCTGGATACTTGCTTTCTGGGTAGGTGGGATAACCTTTTGCCGGCGGCCCATGAGCTACTACGACCTCTGTTACCGGTTCGATGCCGGTCTCGCGGCATTCTTCGGCCTTTCCATCCTGAAACTATTATTGGGCACCAAAGGCGGTGTAGTGATCGAGGATAGGACTTCCCTTGCTTTGATCTTTCCATTCTTCCTGTTCAGTCTCATGGCTGTTGGCATGGCAAAGGACGAGAACGGGGAGACCACTGATTTCCTGCCCGGTTATCGCGGAGTCGGTACCATGGCCGGATTCATAGCCGCTATCTTCCTGTCGGCGGGCAGCCTGGCGCTCTTCTTTGTGCCTGTGCTCAAGGGCGCTGCCACGGTTGGCTATCGCGCGCTTCATACAGGAGCGCGTTGGATGGTGCCCGGCATAGAGACGGTCTTGCGGTTCGTTTTCGGGGCCAGGAACGTGCGGCCCGAGCCCGCCGGCTCCTCGCTTAAAGGCATGGTGGCCGACCGGTTGCTTGGCTCGGACACCTGGTGGATGAGACTTCTCGATAAGATCCTTGCCTGGGGGATAAGAGGTCTCGCGGTAGCGCTTCTCGTCTTTCTCTGTGCAATGTTAATCTACTATCTCGTCAAATGGCTTTTTTCGAGGACCTCGTACGGGCTCAAGAAGATGAGGGCGACGGGTGAGAACATCCCGTGGTACGTGCGTTTATGGCGGATCGTTATCTTTCTCTATCGTTCGATTCTGCAACGCGTCCGGGGATATGACAGAGCATCCGAGGTTTTTCAGGCACTTCTGCGGTGGGCAGACCATAGCGGCATTCATCGTGGAATTCAGGAAACACCTCTGGAGTTCGGCTCGCGCTTAAACGGCTATTTCCCTGACTTGGCCGCTCAAGTGAATCTTATTGTGGGCGCCTTCAATAAGGAGGCCTACGGAGACGCTACGGTCTGCCCGGAGTATTTTGGGCCGGTGAGGTCGGCCCTTATCTCACTCGTGCATCCCCGTCACTGGCCTGCGAGATGCAAAACCCGTTTCTTTGCCCGAGACTTAAAACAGAATCTCTGATGACAAATTCGTGAACGAGACTAAGCTCTGCCAAACTTGCCCGTGCGAACGTTTATGCCTATAGCTGTATATCGATGAGATAATGGTGTCCCATGGCGGCAAGGGTTACCTTTCGGGCATGCCGACCCTTGATCCAGGGCTTGTCAAAGAGCTGTGGAGCAGAATCAGCGAGCATTCCCAGGTCCACGGTAATATCCTCGCAGTGAATATCGTCTATCCACGGCACCTTCTCGAGATCACCTTCGAACTCGATAACGACCCTGCGATCGTCGGGCCCTAAGGCGGAAAGCTCGGTGTTAGACTTAGCCCGCCATTTAATCTCCTCCGATTCCGTCATGATTGCGCTGTACCATGCAGGCATATCATATCTCCTATGTTCTGTCTTCAAGAGGTTTGTCTTTATATCCTCTAAGCATTCCACGATGGATTTCAAGGGCGGGCATGCTCGACAGGGCCGCTGTGCAGCTAATAGTTAAAAAACACAGAGCGGACCTTTATTCGCCCGGAAGGGCACGAGCGGCTTTCCTGGGAAAGTGGATGTCTATCGGCTACGCAGATTCTTCAGGCCGAAGAGATTTTCGATGGATAACGCGAAACAAGGCGCCGCCAACGGGAGGTGTACCACAGCGTACATCGAGGATTGTGAGGCGCCGCAGCTGACAAAGCTTGCCGCGAAAAGCACGAGGCCTTAAGACGATCATATGTCAAAATAAACGCTTCATGACCTGTATGAAGCGTTTATTTTGACATAATCAAAGGTAAGATCAGTCGTATATATATCAAATACCGCCTTCCCCTCATTGAGGTTCACTACAACGGCTATTTCATTCTTGTTCATCATTCTTTTCATCTTCTCTTCGTCAAAGGGTAGCTCAACGCCCGCCTTAACAATCTCCTGGTCTTGCAGCGTGATATCCACCTTAGCCGGTTCCACGGGCACGCCCGCGTCGCCGGCAGCGCAGATGATCCGTCCCCAATTGGGGTCACTACCGAAAAAGGCGGTCTTTACGAGCGGCGAGATGGCTATCCTTCGGGCGATCTTCTCGGCCGTTTCCTTTTTCCTGGCGCCCTTTATCATGATATGGGCGACTTTTGTGGCGCCCTCTCCGTCCCGGATGAGCATTATGGCGAGGTCCTTGAGCACCGAGCGCAATTTTGCCTTGAATTCACCGAGCGCCGAGAGGTCCTGCTCCCCCCGCCTGGTGAAAAGCATGACCGTGTCGTTGGTGCTGCATTCACCGTCAACGGTTATCTTCTCAAAGCTTTCCGTTACGGCCTGGCGGAAGGCGGCCCTTATTGCATCGGGTGCAATTGGATAATCCGTAAACACAAAGGCGAGCATGGTAGCGAAGTTGGGGTTGAGCATGCCTGATCCCTTCGCAACACCAATGATGCTATAGTCTTTTTTTCCTTTGAAGGTCTCCTTGACCAACTTGTGATGGGTGTCTGTCGTAATGATGGCCTTGGCAAAATCCTCGGCGTGTCCTTCCCTCAAGCTCTTAACCGCAACGGGCAGGGCGCTCTTAATTGTATCCACGGGAAGTCTTTTACCGATAACCCCTGTAGAGGCGAAGAGCACTTCCGTGCGTCCTATTTTAAGCAGTTTAGCAAGCTTTTCGCCGATTACCTCGAGATCGGCTATGCCCTCTTTTCCCGTACACGCATTCGCGCATCCGCTGTTCACGACAAGAGCCCTGACGGGGTCTCCCTCATATTTCCTGTCGTAGAGTATATGTGCGGCTTTTACTCTATTGCTTGTGTAGAGAGACAGGACATGCGTTTTCTCCTGAAACAGAACAAGCCCCAGATCGAGCCCCGATGGTTTAATACCCGATGCAATGCCCGAAAACTTGATGCCTTTGATCATGGTTTCACCTGCCGATGGTTTTATTATCCTGCTTTCAGGTCAAACGTCGGATCCGCAAGTTACGAGTCTCTGAATGCGCGGGCCGGCGTTTATCTCAGCGTCCGCAGCACCTTTTGTATTTCTTTCCGCTGCCGCAGGGACAGGGATCATTTCTGCCGACCTTCTTGCCCTTTTTTTCCTGCTGACCGGACAGACTGCCGTCGCCGCCAAGATTAAAGGACATGACCGGTTCTTTGTATTCGATCTCTTCTTTGGCGGGCTGGACTGCGTAAAGCTTTCTCACGGTGTCGTATTTCACGCGTTCGAGCATGTCGAGGAAGAGCTCGAAACTCTCCCGCTGATACTCTCGCAAAGGGTCTTTCTGGGCATATCCCCTGAGACCTATGCCTTCCTTGAGGTGATCCAGGGCGAGCAGATGCTCTTTCCAAAACGTGTCGAGTGAATTGAGCACAAGGAATCGCTCGACCGGACGGAGTTCGCCCTCTCCGAATTGCTTTTCCTTGTTCTCGTAAAAGGTTTTCGCAGCCTGAAGCACCGAGTCGAAAAGCCCTTCCCGGGTCATATCCTTCACGTGCATCGATTCGAGGTCTATGTGAAAAAAGAACGTCTCATACACCCTGTTTTTCAGGGAGGCCAGGTCCCACTCCTCAGGATAGACCTTCTCCGGAGCGCATTCGAAGACTATGTCCTCGCATAGGTCTTCGACCATGTCGCTGATCCGGTCTTTGACGCTCTGCTCTTTCATGATCTCGCGTCTCATGCCATAAACAGTCTCTCTCTGTTTGTTCATGACATTATCATATTCGAGGAGATATTTTCTGATCTCGAAGTTATGTCCTTCCACCCTTGTTTGGGCGTTCTCTATGGCCTTTGAGATGAAGGGATGCTCGATGGGCATGTCCTCATCCATGCCCAGCTTTGCGAGGATAGGAGACACTTTGTCCGATCCGAAGATCCGCATGATCTCATCTTCGAGCGACACGTAGAACCGCGAAGAACCGGGATCTCCCTGCCTGCCCGATCGTCCGCGCAGCTGGTTATCGATGCGCCTGGATTCGTGCCGTTCCGTGCCGAGGATATGGAGACCACCTAGACTGATCACGTACTGCTTATCCTTTTCGCAGATCTTCCTCGCCTCTTCAAGGGCCTTTTGATATTCCTCGCTCTCTTTCTGTCCCTTACACATGGAGAGCGCCAGGAACTCGGGATTGCCCCCGAGAAGGATGTCGGTGCCGCGGCCAGCCATATTAGTCGAAATGGTGACGGCCTTGGACCTGCCCGCCTGGGCCACGACTTCGGCTTCCCGTTCGTGGTTCTTTGCGTTGAGAATATGATGAGGTACGCCGCGGCGCTTGAGCATCTCAGAGACACGCTCAGATTTGTCGATAGAGAGGGTGCCCACGAGCACGGGTTTGCCTTTACCATAGAGGTCGGCGATCTCGTTCACGGCGGCCTTGAATTTTTCTTTCTCCGTCCGATAGACCACGTCCGCATTATTGGTGCGGATGAGCGGCCTGTTTGTGGGGATTACAATGACCTCGAGGTTGTAAATCTTCTTGAACTCCACCGCTTCCGTGTCCGCCGTACCGGTCATGCCGGCAAGCTTCTTGTACATCCTGAAGTAATTCTGAAAGGTGACCGTGGCAAGGGTCTGGTTCTCCCGCTCTATTTTGACGTTTTCCTTTGCCTCCAGGGCCTGATGGAGTCCCTCGCTATAGCGTCTGCCCGGCATGAGCCGTCCGGTGAACTCATCGACGATGATGACCTGTCCGTCTTTTACGATATAATCTACGTCCCGGGCAAAGAACTGGTGCGCCTTGAGCGCCTGATTGATATGGTGGAGAAAATCCACATACTTGGGATCGTAGAGATTGTCCACGTTGATGAGGCGTTCGACCTTTGCTACTCCCTCTTCCGTGAGATAAGCGCTTTTTGCCTTCTCATCGAGCATGAAGTCTTTTTCTTTCTGGAGCTGATAAATCAGCTTGTTGATCTTGTAATATTTATCAGTCGATTCTTCGGCAGGCCCCGAAATAATGAGCGGTGTCCTCGCCTCATCAATAAGTATGCTATCCACCTCATCCACGATGGCGTAGTTGAATTCCCGCTGTACGCAATCATCGAGGGAATAGTGCATGTTGTCTCTTAAATAGTCGAACCCAAATTCGTTGTTGGTTCCGTAGGTAATGTCGCAGCCATAGGCCTTTTTGCGCTCTTCGTTGTCCATGTCGTTTACGATGGTCCCCACGGAAAGACCGAGGAACTTATAGACTGGTCCCATCCATTCGGCATCCCTTTTGGCCAGGTAATCATTGACGGTAACTACGTGCACGCCGAGTCCGCTTAAGGCATTGAGATACACGGGCAGGGTGGCGACGAGGGTCTTTCCTTCGCCGGTGGACATTTCGGCGATCTTTCCTTCATGGAGCACGATGCCGCCGATGAGTTGCACGTCAAAATGCCTCATACCGATAGCTCGCCTGGCTGCCTCGCGGGTGACGGCAAATGCCTCGGGGAGCAGGGCATCAAGGTTCTCTCCGTTGGCGAGCCTTTCTCTGAAATAGGGGGTCTTTGCCTTGAGGGCGTCATCGGTGAGACCCTTCACCTCTTCTTCGTAACCGCTCGCCGCCTGGACGAGCGGCTCAATGCGCTTGAGTTCCCGCTCGTTCTTGGTGCCGACGATTTTTTTTATGAGATTACCAATCATGGTTAGGGGCGTATGAATAAAGGGTTACGGGTGACCTCGCCAAGCCGTAACCCTTTGTAATCCAATTACTCTCTCAATGTCGCGACGATTCTTTCAGGGTGCAGAAGAATGCTTAGGGCATCGAGAATATTGTTGACCACAAAATCAGCTTCTTTGAGTACATCTTTTGAACAGCCTTCACCGCCGATTACGCCGATGCCGAGCGATGCTTCCCTGAGCATGAGAACGTCATTGGCCCCGTTGCCTATGGCCACGATCTTTTCCGGTCCAAGCTCCCGTATGATCTTCGCTTTTTCCTGACCGCTTGCCTCTTTTCCGACTTTGATTATGCTGAACCCTATGGTATTACCTTCGCTGTCAATATTGCCGTACGTGTCGGATGTGATAATAAAGACCTTGATGTACCGGGACACCTTCTCCAGCATTTCTTTTACGTTTTCTTTTATTTTGCCGTCAAAAGCGCATGTCCCGTTATAGTCCACAACAAGATATTCGATATCAAGATCTCCCCATCCTGGAATGGAAACACTTATCATTACAACCTCCTGTTCTTATTTGCCACACCCATTGTACCATATCTTGAGGCATTTAAAACTAAAATTTTGCATGCGTGAAGCCTAAGTGCAGGCGATAGACGATTTAACGCTCTGCAAAGTCGGGCGTCGCACCCATTTTTGCTTGATTTTTTTTTAAATAGAGTTTAAAACAGCGAGAAAAAAAGCGTTTGGAGAAAGTGCATATGGAAACAAAGAAATGGGATATCGACTGCGTGATCTACGATTGTGACGGGGTGCTTTTTGATTCTTTCGAGCAGAATAGAATGCTCTACAATTATATCGCCCAATCTCAGGGAAGAGCACCGCTTACCGATGAAGAGGCCCATTACTGCCACGCTCATACGGTCTACGAATCGATCCATTATGTTTTTAAAGACACCTCTGACAAAGAAGAGGGGGCCGTTGCCTTCTGGAAGAGCAGCATAAACTTTATGGATTTCATCGTCTATCTCAAGATGGAGCCCCACCTCACGGAAACACTGGCCGCTCTCAAAGAGCGGGGCGTGAAGCTCGCCATCAGCACGAACAGAACCACCACCATGAAACACATTATGGAGGCGTTCGGTCTCAATAAGTGGTTTGACATGGTGGTGACCGCTCTGGATGTGGAAAATCCCAAGCCCCATCCGGAGAGCGTGGAGAAGATCCTCGATGTAATGAAGATGGACCGTGAGCGGGTGCTCTATGTGGGCGATTCAGAGGTTGACAGGGGTACGGCGAGGGCGGCCGGTGTCAAATTTATCGCTTATAAGAATCAGGGCCTCGAAGCGGACGGTGCTATAGACGAGCACCTTGATCTGCTGAGGTTTCTCGCGGATGGGTAGCGTCCTCAGTCACCGGTTTCCTCACTTTTAAAATAAGCGAATAGACTGGTCCTGACAAAGCGTAGCCCAGGGTCGCCACAAAAAGGGTAATCTTGGGCTCGCTCAATATGATGACAAGCAGTATTATTGCTGCCACGGTTGAGCGAAAGGGTTTTTCCTTAAAGAAACGCATGTCTTTGAAGCTGAAATAACGGATGTTGCTGACCATAAGGAATGCAAGTGCGTAGACGAGTATCGGGATCAAGGTTGATTTGAACATGCCCTTGTATTCGAGCCATGCGTAAAAGAGCACGCTGCCCGCAATTGTTGCCGCGGCGGCCGGTATGGGAAGACCGAGGAAGCTCTTCTTCTGGACAGTATCGACCTGTATGTTGAACCGCGCAAGCCTGACGGCGCCGCAGGCCACATAGAGAAAACCGGCGAGCCAGCCGAACTTGCCATAGCTTTTCAGCGCCCAAAGATAGACGAGCACGCCCGGGGCCACGCCGAAGGCCACGAGGTCAGAGAGTGAGTCGTATTCCACACCGAATTTGCTACTCGAATGGGTAAGTCGCGCGACCCTGCCGTCGAGCATGTCGAAAAGGCAGGATACAAAGATCGCATACGCGGCATAGGCAAAATTCCTGTCCATGGCCGTCACGATTGCATAGAAACCGGCGAGCAGGCTGATAGAGGTCAAAAGATTGGGAAGCAGATAGATCCCTTTGCCTTTTCGTCTCTTTGTGTATTTCATAAACTCCCCTTTTTCTGTGCCAGCGGTGTAAGACCCGCTTTTACTTTCTCGTGCAATTGTACCATAGATTCATACATTTTGGGAAAGTAAATATCAACCCGTGACCCAAAAGCAATGATACCGACAGGTTCGCCCCTTTTCACCTGATCGTTCTCTTTCACGTAGGGGATGATCCTTCTCGCGAGAAATCCTGCTATCTGGACAAGGAGGATCTTCTCCCCCTCACGGTCCAGGAGTATGTAATTGCGCTCATTCTCCTTGTCGATATCCTTCTTGAAGGCGAGCGCGAAATCGCCGGCCCTGTGGACCATCCGAACGATGCGGCCCTCGCAGGGCGCCCGGTTCACATGCACATCCGTAGGAGACATGAAGATACTGATTCTTTTGCATTCCCCGCCTACAAACTCGGGCTCCACCATGTCCTTGATCTCGGTTACCCTGCCGTCCGCCGGAGAGATAAGGGCCTCACGGCCTGCCGCGGTCTCACGCCTGGGATTTCTGAAGAAGTAAAGACAGAATGCACAGAAAAGGAAGACGGGGGCTGCAAGGCTCCAGAAATGAAGAGACAGGAGCACAAAAAAAAGTGCCAGGGAGGGGATAGTCAGTTTCCACCCCTCCCTGGCGATACAGGCTTGTCTCAATCTCTTCTCCCGATCCAGCCCATCATGGAGCGGAGCTGCTTGCCGACTTTTTCAATGAGATGTTCGCTGTCTATTCTTCGTACAGCGTTAAAGACGGGCCGTCCGGCCATGTTCTCCAGTATCCATTCCCGAGCGAATTCGCCCGTCTGGATTTCGTCGAGTATTGCCCGCATCTCTTCTCTGGTATCCTCATTGATGACTCTGCGACCCCTTGTGAGGTCGCCATACTCAGCGGTGTCGCTGATGGAGTATCGCATGTTGGCGATACCGCCCTCGTACATGAGGTCCACAATGAGCTTTAATTCGTGGAGACATTCGAAATAGGCGATCTCCGGTTGATAACCTGCCTCCACGAGCGTATCGAATCCGGCCCGCACGAGTTCTGAAGCCCCGCCGCAAAGCACGGCCTGCTCTCCGAAGAGGTCAGTCTCAGTTTCTTCCTTAAACGTGGTCTCCAGCACCCCGGCCCTCGTTGAACCGATGCCCTTAGCATAGGCCAGGGCGGTCTTTTTTGCCTTCTTTGTGTAGTCCTGATATACGGCGATCAAGGAGGGGACGCCGGCTCCTCTTTCGAACTCGCGTCTCACAAGGTGTCCCGGACCCTTGGGGGCGACCATGATCACGTCGATGTCGGCCGGGGGCACGATCTGGTTATAGTGGATATTGAACCCGTGGGAAAAGACAAGGGTCTTGCCTTTCTTCAGATGGGTCTGAATCTCGGTTCTGTAAAGTTGGGCCTGGAGGTTGTCCTGAGCGAGTATCTGGACAATATCAGCCTCCTTTGCCGCCTGGGCAGCGCTCAAAGGCTTGAAACCGTGGCTTAAAGCAAGTTTATAATTGGCCGTGCCCTGAAGCTCCGCAACGATCACGTTGACCTTACTATCTCTCAAATTTTGCGCCTGTGCGTGTCCCTGACTGCCATAACCGATGATGGCGACCTTCTTCCCTTTTAGTACGCCGAGGTCCGCATCGCGGTCATAATACATCTTAGCCATCTTGTTCTCCTCCTTTTATATTGGTTTCCTTCATTTTAATGGTTCTTTCGCCTCGCGCCATAGCGATAGGGCCTGTACGGACGAGTTCCTTGATGCCGAGCGGCCTGATGAGATTCAAGAAGGCCTGGAGCTTGTTTTCATCGCCGGTGATCATAATTGTGTATGATTTGCTGGACACATCGATGATCCTTCCCCTGAATATTTCCGACATGCGCAGGATTTCTTCCCTGGTTTTGTCGTCCGCATGTACCTTGACAAGAACCATTTCCCTTGAGACATAGTCCATTTCCTTAAAGTCGACGACTTTTACCACGTTAATCAGCTTGTTGAGCTGTTTGAGAATTTGTTCAAGTACTGCGTCATTCCCGCGAGTAACGATTGTCATGGTGGAGATCGTGGGATCGAGGCTCTCGGCCACGCAGAGGCTTTCGATATTGAAGCCCCGACCACTGAAAAGGCTTGCGATCCGGGCAAGGACTCCGAATTCATTCTCTACGAGCAACGATATTGTGTGTCGCACCATTTCCTCCTAGATTCTCAGGGGTGTGACATGCGCCCCTTCCATCAGCAAAGATTCATCCGCAATCCGGTAACTGAACTTCCCTTCCTGTCGGGCACATGCTAGACAAGTTCGGGCTGAACACATGGGGTTCGTATCTCGATACTTTTCCGTGCCGAAGCTTGGCAACCATGTGGCCACAGGTCACGCCTTCACCTCATTTCTCAAACAAGAAGCATCTCTTTTAACGCGGCTCCCGCCGGTACCATGGGATAGACGCATTCTTCGGGGTTTACCCGCGCATCGATAAAGGTCGGCTTGTTATTGCGGAAGGCCTCTTTCAATATCTTGTCGACTTCATGTTCCGCTTCAATCCTGTATCCCACGGCCCCATAAGCCTCTGCTACTTTTACGAAATCGGGTGAGTGAAGATGCGTCCACGTATGTCGTTTCTCGTAGAAGAGGTCCTGCCATTGCCTGACCATGCCGAGAAATCTGTTATTGAGGATAACGACCTTGACGGGCAGGTTATGTTGCACCGCCGTTGCCAACTCCTGGATGTTCATCTGGATGCTTCCGTCACCGGCTATGTCGATAACCAGTGATTTTGGAAAAGCTACCTGAGCGCCGATAGCGGCAGGGAACCCAAAGCCCATGGTACCGAGTCCTCCCGAGGTGATCATGGTCCTCGGTTTGAGGAATTTGTAGAACTGGGCCGTCCACATCTGGTTCTGTCCCACTTCGGTCGTGATGATGGCCTTGCCTTTAGTGAGTTCATAAATTCTCTCGATGACGAATTGGGGCTTCAATGTCCCGTTCTTCTGGTACGTGAGCGGGTACTCTTCTTTCCATTTATTGATCTTCGCGAGCCATTCGGACACGGTTTTGTGGTGATGTTTGTACGTCTCTTTTTCTTCATCGATCAGTTCAAACATCTTAAGGAGGACGTTTTTTGTGTCGCCTACGATCGGTATGTCGACCTGTATGTTCTTGCTGATGGATGTGGGGTCTATATCCACGTGTATGATCTTTGCGTGTGAGGCAAATTCATCGGTCTTGCCCGTTGCCCTGTCGTCGAAGCGCGCCCCCATGGCGATGATCAGGTCCGACTCGGTGACGGCCATATTGGCAGCGTACGTGCCGTGCATTCCGAGCATACCGAGGAAAAGTGGATGGTTCCCCGGAATGCCACCCAACCCCATGAGGGTATTCGTGACCGGAATCGACAGCGTCTCGGCGAACTTGAGAAGCTCCTCGGCCGCGCCCGAGGAAATGATCCCGCCGCCCGTATAGAGCACGGGTCTCTTCGAGCTCGCGATAAGCCGCATGGCCTTCTTGATCTGGCCTATATGGCCCGAATACGTGGGCTGATAGCTTCTGATCATGACCTTGTCGGGGTACTTGAATTCGGCGACGTGCGCCGACACGTCTTTCGGGATATCGACGAGCACAGGCCCTGGACGGCCCGATTTGGCAATATGAAAGGCCTCTTTGATGATTCGGCTCAAATCTCTCACGTCTTTCACGAGGTAACTGTGTTTGGTGCAGGGTCGGGTTATCCCGACAATATCGGCTTCCTGAAAGGCGTCGTTGCCGATGAGCGCCGTATTCACCTGGCAGGAGAAGATGACAAGCGGGATTGAGTCCATGTAGGCCGTGGCTATGCCCGTTACGGTATTCGTGGCTCCCGGACCGGACGTTACAATCGACACGCCGACCTTTCCCGACGCGCGGGCATATCCGTCAGAGGCGTGTACCGCAGCCTGCTCGTGCCTCACAACGATCTGTTCGACATCGGCGTAGGTGAGGGCGTCAGTGATATTGAGTGTGGCGCCTCCGGGGTAACAGAACAGGGATTCCACACCCTCCGCTTTCAATGATTCGACTAATATCTGGGCGCCTGTCTTCTTCAATCCCTCTCCTCTGGTTCCCCGGTTTTGCTCATATTCTCCATAATGTCCTTGTAGTAAAGTTTCTTCTTTTTGAGGACCCTCACCTCAAGCTCTTCCTCGTCGGTAAGATACGGTTTTTTCAACAGTATCTGTAAACGTTTATCCAAGAGAACGTGCTGGGTTTTTGCCCGCTTATAGATTTCTTCTTTACTTTCAATATTTTCCATATGACAATTGAAGGATATGGTATAAAAATTATTGAAAAATGTCAAATATTAGCATATAAAAGTTACCAAATATTTGGCGACCGAGGAGTCGCACATCCATCCAGAAAAAATGTTGTTTTGAAAGCGTACCTCCTCTCGGATGTCTTCTCCTCTCTTTACCGTACCCTTGACAGGACAGGTAGACTCATGCGCTTGAGAATATTAATCGTGATTGCCCTCGCCTTAGTGCTCTTCTTTTCCTATCTGGGGGCCACTTCTCTCTGGGACCCCGACGAACCCAGGCAGGCAATTATGGCCCGGGAGATGATGCAAAGGGGCGACTATGTGCATCCCTATCTCAACGGTCAGCCGTATCTCGAGAAGCCTCCGTTCTATCCGTGGATGATTGTGGCGGCCGCAAAGATAGGGGGAGCTCTCAACGAATTTGCCTCAAGGGCACCCTCGGCTATTGCGGCTACGCTCCTTATTTTCGTGGTCTTTTTCCTGGGCAGGATGCTCGTCGGTGTACAGTGCGGTTTCCTCTCCGCGCTCGTGCTTGCAACTAATTACCAGTATCTCTCAAACGCCAGGGAATCGGTCATGGATATGACCTTTGCATTTTTCATCGGCCTCACAATCTTCCTGAATTATGTTGCTTCGGCCAAAGACAGGAGGTTCTTTTTTGCGCTCTCTTTTCTTCCCGCTTCGATCGCGATCCTCACAAAAGGCCCGGCGGGCCTTGTCATCCCGGCCGGCGTGGCCTTTGTCTACCTGCTTACAGAGGGGAAATGGAAACGGTTCATTATACCCCTCATAGGCGGATGTCTTTTATCTGCTGCCGTTGCCTCCATCTGGTTTTTTGCCGCGGGTGAAGCCTACATCAGGGAGTTCATCCTCCATCAGAACATAACCCGCTATGCGAACGCCTTCGACCATAGGGAATCGTTCTTCTATTATTTCCACAAACTCTTCTTCAATTTTCTTCCCTGGAGCATGTTTCTGCCTTTTGCCCTGGTTCACGCGTGGAAAAAGAAGTACTGGCTGCCCCTTATATGGTTTGTGCTGACCTTTTTGTTCTTTGAGTTTTCTCAGAGCAAACGGGCCATATACCTGCTTTCCCTGTATCCGGCGTCGGCGCTCATCTGTGGCCTCTTTTTGAAGGATGCCTGGGTCGGCCTCGTGGACGGAGTCGGGACAAATCGTACTCTCAAGGCGCTCGCCGCTTTCCTTGTCCTGCTTCCAGCCTGTGCCATGATCATGATTCCCTCCATGCGGGGCTCGGACGTGATCGATGTGGTGAGGAGCGGTCCTAAGTCCCTGTATGCGTATCTTGGCCTTCTTTCTGCCACGGGTGCATTGTTTTTTGCCATGCTTGTCAAGCGATCGGGAAGATTGGCCCTCGGTATGTTCATCGTCTATCTTGTTGTGGCCGGCTATTTCTATAATGCTTGGTACATGCCACTTGTGGATAAATCGACGAAGTCTCTCAAGCTCATCACCGATGAGCTTGCCCCGTACAAGAACACCAAGGAGTTCTACACGCTCGGCTTCAATTCGGCGGGGATCATATTCTACCTCGGTAAGCCGGTTCACATAGGAGTCGATATTGACGAGATAAAACAGAGCAAAGATGATATATTACTCATCGTGGAGGACAAATCTTC